>SKWJ01000543.1 GCA_007128995.1 Paracoccaceae bacterium | reverse complement strand
GGGTGAACAGTTGCTTGCTGTGACCCGACGGTTCTTTGACGTCGAACGCGAAGCTTTCGAACTTTTGGCTGAACATCGGGCCCTGCGCGAGGGGAACCTGAGGATTATTGCGGACGCGCCGCATCACGTGATGCATATCCTCGGGCATTTCCGGCAGCGTTATCCGGCGATCCGGGTCATGGTGAAATCGGGAAACACCAAAACCGTTATCGAGGCGTTATACAGTTACGAGGCTGATATCGGTGTGCTGGGCGAATTGCCGACCAATCAGGAACTGACAGTGCTGCCACTCAGCCGCAGCCCGATCATCGCGTTCACCGCGCATGATCATCCGGCCGCAGCCTATGACAGCGTGCATCTGTCCGATCTTACCCGTTTCCCGCTTGTGTTCCGCGAACAGGGATCGCGCACGCGGGGCAAGCTGGAACAGGCGGCGGCAGCAGCAGGGATCACTCTTGTTCCTGCGATCGAGGCTGAAGGCCGCGAGGCAGTCCGCGAACTGGTTGCCGCCGGTGCAGGGGTCGGTTTCGTCTCAGCTGCCGAATTCGGACAAGATGCACGGCTCAAGCCGCTTCCGCTCGAGGGCGCATCGGGCATGACAATGGACGAAGCTTTGGTCTGTCTCTCGACCCGGAAGGAAGGGCGGTTGCTGCGCACTTTCCTGACAATGGCCCGGGAAGCTGTAACCAATACCCAAGGCCAAGCTACCACGGTCTGAGGCGCGCCCAGAAAGACAAGAAGACAACACACATCCCAAACGGCGTGATGTCACTGCCGGGCTTTGCGTCGCATCATCGGATCTGCGCGTCAATCGCCCCGACTGTTCAGCCTGATAGGAAGATTGGAAATGCCGATACATCCGCGAAAGATGCATCTTGATCTTTGCGAGAGCACGCGGCGTAATTGGCGGTACAGAGGCCGCGGCTCAGGACACAGGGGTTTTTGAAACTCTGCCAACCCGTTTGCACGACAAGGACTTGCCAAGTGCGTGACAGCTTCAACTTGCCCGGTCGTTTCTGGAGAGGGAACCTGCACACGCATTCCAACCGTTCAGACGGGGCACTGGACCCGCAAGAGGTCTGTCGTCGATACAAGAATGAAGGATATGACTTCATCGCGCTGACGGATCATTTCCTTGGCCGCTACGGATTTCCCGTCGTCGATACCACGCCCTATCGCGACGACGGATTCACCACGATCCTTGGGGCAGAGCTGCATTCCGGACCGATGAAGAATGGCGATCAGTGGCATATCCTTGCGGTTGGCCTGCCTGCCGGTTTCGCGCCTGGCAATGCAGATGGTGTCACACCTCTGGCGGCGCAGGAAACAGGGCCAGAGATCGCACGACGCGCGCGCGCCGCAGGTGCTTTTGTCGCTATTGCTCACCCGCAATGGTCCGGGCTGACGCTGGAGGATGCGCGCAGCATCGACGCCGCGCATGCGGTCGAGGTCTACAACCACAATTGCGCGGTCGGTTCTGACCGCGCCGATGGTTTCGGGATTGCCGATCTGCTGTTGTCCGATGGGCGCGCAGTGACGCTTTGCGCAACAGATGATGCTCATTTCGATGAGCCAGACCATTTTGGCGCCTGGGTCATGGTCCGCGCAACTGCGAACAGGCCTGAATTGCTGCTCGAGGCCCTCAAGGCCGGGGACTACTATGCGACGATGGGGCCAGAACTGCGCGGCATCCGGGTTACCGAGGAGATGATCGAGGTCGAATGCTCGGCTGTGGTCACGGTGATCGTGCAGGGACACGGAACAGCGGCAAATCGGGTGCATGGCGCCTCGATGACCCGCGCGTCGGTGCCGCGCGCGCGGTTTGCAGGCGCGTCTTGGCTGCGCGTCACGGTCATCGATGCTGCCGGGCGCCGCGCCTGGAGCAATCCGATCTGGCTTCGCAAGATCCAGCCCGCGACATGAAGCGGAAGTATTCGGACTGCGGCTGTGCCGCAATGTCTTCGCGAACCGCCTTCAAGCACTCGCTATGGTGCCCTCATTGCGGTCCAGGGTCTTGCCCGGTCTTGCCCCGGTGGGGGTAGCGTCACGCCAGACGCAACGGCCGTTCACCCAGGTTTGCTGTAACCCGATTGCTGGCTGCTTTGGGTCCTCATAGCTGGCCCCTGCCGCGATGCGCGCAGGATCAAACACCACAAGATCAGCATAATGCCCAACCGCAAGGCGGCCGCGCCCTGTCAGCCCGAAGCGATCGGCCGGCATCGATGTCATGCGTTTGACCGCTTCTTCAAGGGTGAAAACGCCCTCATCGCGGGCATAATGGCCAAGAACGCGCGGGAACGTGCCCCAGACCCGCGGGTGTGGGTGTTTGCCGCGTCCGATCCCGTCAGAACAGATGATGGTATGCGGATATTGCAGAATGCGTCTCACATCGGTTTCGGACATCAGAAAGAATATACCGGTCGCAGGCAGCAGCCGTTCCATGGCGGTGTCCAGATCGACACCCCAATCAAGCGCAATATCCGCCAGATCACGGCCTGCCATTTCTGGATGGGACGCAGAGTCGGCCACTATCACGCGCTGTGCCTGCTTGTGCCGCCCGGAATTGAGCATGGTGGAGGATGCGGTCCAGGGTGTGGTGTCCAGACCGACATCCTGATGGGCGCGGGCCGCATCGATCATCGACAATGTGGTTTCCGATAAGCCGTGATTGGCCAGCCCTGCGCATTTGTGGTGCGACACATGCACCCCGCAACAGGCCGCGCGCCCGATATGCAGTGTTTCGTCCAGCGCCGCGATGACGCGGTCGCCTTCGTCGCGCATATGTGTGACATAGAGCTTGCCATGGGCCTGCGCGATGCGCGCCATTTCAATCAATTCTTCGGTCGGGGCAGCCCGGGCGGGCGGGTAGAAAGTGCCCGTGGACAGCCCGATCCCGCCCTGCGCCAAGGCCGCGTCCAGCGATGTCGCCATGGCGCGCAATTCGCCCTTGTCGGCGGGACGGTTCAGATCTGCGCATTCATTGATGCGCAAAGTACCATGTCCGATCAGGCAGGCCGTGTTTACCGCAGGCGGCTCTGCATCCAGATGCGCGCGGTATGCAGCAAAGCTGGAAAAGCGCGGAACATCTGGTGACAGGATAATGTCCAAGGGCGCGGGCAGTGCCACATCAGCGCGCAGCGGCGCAATGGAAAATCCGCAATTGCCGTTGATAATGGTTGTCACGCCCTGTCCCACCATGCAGGCCATGTCAGGGTCGGTCAGCACGATCTCATCATGATGCACATGCGGATCAATGAATCCCGGTGCCAGCACCAGCCCGGTGCAATCATGTTCGGTTCCTGCGCTATGCCGTGACAAGTGGCCCAAGGCTGTGATCCGGTCATCCGTCACAGCCAGATCGCCCTGCCAACCCGCAGCGCCGCTGCCGTCAATAATTGTTGCGTTACGGAAAATCACATCCGCTTTCATGGTCGTTCCTGACATTATCTGACGCTTTGCAGAAGGTTTAGACAAGCTCTCGTTCGGGGGCGGTCTGTTCTGGGTGCGGCTGTTCACGTTCAAACGGTCGCGCCATCAGGTGGATCAGAATGAACACGATCATCAACGGCACGGCCACTGCGACCAGCAGCGTGGGAAAGCCGAGCGTTTCCGCAGTCATGCGCGAATGGCGCACCAGAAAGCTGCGTTCGGGGTTCATATTGGGACCAAAGAAGCTGAACCACAAAATGGGCAGCAGATAGATCAGCACGGCCAACCCCTGAATGCCGCCTGTCAACGCCGTCAGCCATGCAGGCCGATCGGCGCTGGCCGATCCGATAAGGGCGGGGTCAAAACGGCGTTTGAACGACATTGTCGCGCCCATCAGCCCCGCCCAGATCATCGTGTAGCGCGCCAGTTCCTCGGTCCATGCGGGAGGGGACTGCAGCACATAACGCGCAATCACCTGCGTCATCACTGCCCCCACAAGGACCACAAGAAACATCATCGCCAAGGCACTGGCCAGACGGTCAATGCCACGGCTGAGGGCAACCAATATCCGTCCGGCCATATGCATCAGTTGCGCACCAACTCCAGCGCGTCGAGATAGGCCTGCAGATGGTCTGCTTCCATGACATCATCCCATGTGGGGCGTGTCGCCTCGACCATCTTTTCGCGCTCGCCTTCCTCCAGTTCGGAGATGGTGACCCCTGCGTCTATATGGCGTTCTGTGACGATTGTGGACCAGTCCTCGATCCATGCGCGGTTGGCCGCGATGCCCGCGTCGATGGCCGCATCAATCTGCGCCTGTTCATCCGCTGACAGCATGTCGTACCAATCTTCCGACATCAGCACGATGCGGGTAGATGGCGTAACCGCGATCTGCGTGAAATGCCGCAGGAATTCCGTGTGGCCGGTGCGGATGGCCGAATTTGGCGGGTTGATATATCCATCTGCTATGCCTGTCTGAATGGCGTTTGCGACCTCGGCCCAGGCAACAATCGTTCCTGATGCGCCCAGCGCCTCGATATATGCCAGTTGCTCGGCATTCAGTGCGCGCAGGCGAAGCGATGACAGATCGTCCATTTTGGTGACCGCGTGGCGGCGGTTGTGAATCCCGTTGGGCATCCCGATATAGGTGAAACCAACCAGCCGCACACCATTGCGGACCAGTGGCGCATTCATCTGATCCAGCAGATCGGAGCGCGCGATCACAGCGTCAAATTCGTCTGCATCCTCGAACATGAAAGGCAGGGCCACACCGCGGACCATGGGACTCATGCCATAGGTGGTTGACACAGTCGCGAGATTGATTTCCAGCAGCCCCTGGGCCACCTGGTCAAAACGCTCGCGTTCGCCGCCCAGCGTGTCAGAGGGGAAGATGCTGACCTCGAACCCCGTGCCCTCCAATGCTTCAGCGAACCCGGCAGCAAAAGCGGCTTCAGCATTCGTTACAGGATCGTTGACCCCATTCATGGCGATCTTGACCTCAGTCGCCGAGAGCGATGTGGTCGCGAGCAAAAATCCAAGCCCCGCAGCCATAAAAGTTTTTGTCATGTGAGTGTCCTCTCTGTTTTGGTTGGTGGTTTGCTTTCGGATCAGCGCAGCCCAAGGGCCTTGGGCAACGCCAATGAAATTTCGGGAACGAAGGTCAGCAGGATGAGCACGCCGAGTTCGACCAGAAAGAAGGGCAGCGTTACTCGGATCAGGCGCCAATAGTCCATTTTCACCACTGTGGCCAAAATCAGCAGCACACCCCCCAAGGGTGGCGACAACAGTCCGATGGTGATGTTGAAACAGATCACGATGCCCAGATGAACAGGGTCAATCCCCATGGCCAGCGCGACAGGTACGAAAATGGGCGCAAACAGCGCAACCGCCGCCTTCACATCCATGACCATACCGGCCAGCAGAAAAATGATGTTGATCAGCATCAGATATTGCAGCGGCCCCAGTCCCCAGCCGTCAATCGTGGCTGCTATGGCCTGTGGCCATTGCATCAGCGCTGCCAGATAGCTGAAGGTCGAGATTGCACATAGAATGATGAAGAGCGCGCCCAACAAGACGCCTGTGCGGTGCAGGCTTTCGCACACCTCGCGCCAGCCCAGGTTTCCATAGCCAATACCGATCAGCAGCGCCGCCATCACGGCCACGCCGGCAGCCTCGGCCGGGGTCATGATGCCGAACAACGTTCCCCCCAGTATGATAACGGGCAGCAGCAACGCTGGCAGGGCCTTCAACGCCGAAGGCAGCACCGCAGGCAATTCCGCCCCGCGCCCGCCCGGGTGATCATCGCGCCAGGCGTAAAACGCGTTCATTACCATCAGGACAAACGCCAGCAGCAACCCCGGCACGATGCCCGCCGCAAACAGCGCAGCTATGGATGTGTCCATCAGTGCGCCGTAGAAAATCAGGATCGAACTGGGCGGAATGATCGGCCCGATAATGGACGACGCGCCGGTGATCGCAGCCGCATAATCACGGGAATAGCCGCGCTTTTCCATTTCGGGCACCAGTGAATTGCCCAGAGCGGCCGCATCCGACACTGCCGATCCCGACACCCCTGCAAAAAACACACTGGTCAGAATGTTCACATGCCCCAAGCCCCCCTTCAGGCGCCCTACCAGCGACATGGAGAAATCAATGAGCGCCTTGGCCAGCCCGCCGCGGTTCATCAGAT
>SKWJ01000351.1 GCA_007128995.1 Paracoccaceae bacterium | reverse complement strand
GCAGGGTTGTGCCGGACAGGGCGCGCACTTCCTCAATAAAGGCATGCGTCGCATTCGCGCCAATCGGAATGGTTTTCGTGTACGGTTGGCCAAGTTCCTTCTCGCACCAGCGAGCTGCGGATTCTGCCGTTTCCGGATAGAGCAGGACATTGAAATGGGCAGCGCCAAGGCGCTCGATGTCAGAGGGGCTGGCACCCATCGGCGCGGCTACATTCACTTCGATCCCGAGTTCGGACAGCAGACCACTGATTTCCGCCAGATCGTCACGGTGGCGAAACCCGAGTGCCGTCGGGCCAAGAATATTGCAGGTCACACGCGCGCTGCGCGGTATTGGCTTTGCGAGGGCGCGACAGATCTGCAAAAAGGCCTCATCACAGCCAAAATTCTCTTTGCGCTGATAGCTGGGAAGTTCCAGCGGGATCACGGGGACCGGCAGGCCCATGGTTTCAGCAAGGCCGCCTGGGTCATCCTGAATCAGTTCTGCCGTGCAGGACGCAGCGACAAGCAGGGCTGACGGCTGGAACCGCTGATAAGCGGCTTGGCAGGCATGCTTGAAAAGCCCCGCCGTGTCTGCCCCAAGATCGCGGGCCTGAAACGTCGTATAGCTGACAGGCGGGCGATGGTTGCGCCGCTCGATCATGGTAAACAGGAGATCTGCGTAGGTATCGCCCTGGGGTGCATGCAGAACCATATGCAAATCCCGCATGCCCGTTGCCACGCGCATTGCCCCGACATGCGGAGGGCCTTCATATGTCCACACCGCAAGTTTCATTCCGCGGCCTCCATGCGATTGGGATGCTGACGCTGCAAGAGCGAACGGCGGCGCAGAGGCCGGGAAAAGAGCGCGGCCAGATCTCCGGCTTGCTCATAGAAATGCACAGGTGTGAACACGAGTTCGATCGCCCATTTCGTGCTCAGCCCTTCCGCCTCGAGCGGGTTCGCCAGGCCAAGGCCACAAACGGTCAGATCCGGGCGCATGGCCCTCACACGATCAAGTTGCAAATCCACATCCTGCCCTTCGGATATGATCGGTCCCTGCGCGATGAGCGCAAGTTCGGGACCGTGCAGATCGGTATGCAGATAAGGAGTGCCGATCTCGACAGGTTGCATACCGCATTCCCGCGACAGAAACCGTGCGAGCGGGATCTCCAACTGGCTGTCCGGCATGAAAAAAATGGTCTTGCCGCGCAGTATCTCTGCGCTTGCCGCGATGGCTTTTTCCGCGCGCGCGCGCGGTGCGGCAACAACCCTGTCCACTGTTTCAGGCGCAATTCCGAAAGCTGCAGCCACGGCTTTCAGCCAGAGTGTTGTTCCCTCGGCGCCGAAAGGAAAGGGCGCTGCGATATGCTGCGCACCGCGCCGAACGAGCGCGGCATGCGTGTCGCCCAGAAACGGCTGCGTAAGTGCAAAGCGTGTATTGGGGCCGATGGCTGCATCCTGTTCTGCCCGGATTGCCGGAAGGCACCGCACCGGCGAGATCCCGATCTGATCCAGAAGCGCAAGTGCCTGATCCTCAACCACATCCGGCAATGCGCCAACCAGCAACAACTGCTTTTCATCGGTGCCCTTCAAGGCAGGGACCATGGCGGCAAGGCATGCATCCTCACCTTGGGTGAAGGTCGTTTCGATTCCAGAGCCGGAGTAATTCAGCACCCGCACATGGGGGCCGTGCTCTGCGCTAAGCCGTTCTGCGGCGCGTGCCAGATCAAGTTTGATCACTTCGGATGGGCAGGAGCCGACCAGAAAGAGCTGACGGATATCAGGCCGCCGCGCGAGCAAGCGCGCCACTTCGCGGTCAAGCTCTTCATTGGCATCGGCCATGCCCGCAAGGTCTTTCTCTTCAAGAATGGCCGTGCCGAACCGCGGCTCGGCAAAGATCATCACGCCAGCCGCCGATTGCAGCAAATGCGCGCAGGTGCGCGAGCCGACCACAAGGAAGAAGGCGTCCTGCATTTTCCGGTGAAGCCAGATGATGCCGGTCAGCCCGCAAAACACTTCGCGTTGACCACGTTCCTTGAGGACTGGGGTTTCGGTGCAGCCTGTGCTCATGCTGTGGCCTCGCTCGTTAGCGGGGCGGCAAGCCGTGCCATCCGCAATTTCCACAGGAACTGGGCGGCGTTGATGGCATAGGCAAGATAGGCCACCAGCGCGAGGATCATCAGGGCGCCGGGCTCCATCATTCCGGTGAACAAGGCGAGCAGGTAGATCGAGTGCAACGCGATCACGCCAAAGCTGACAACATCTTCCCAGAAAAAGGCCGGTGCCAGCAGGTATTGACCAAACACTTCTTTTTCCCAGATGGCGCCCGTCACCATGATTGCATAGAGCGCGATCGTCTTCACGATGACCGAGATCGTCGCGATAGCGTATCCGTCACCCGTGAGAAGAAATCGGATCACAAGGCCGGCCGAGATGATGCAGATGACAAATTGGACCGGCGCCAGAATGCCTTGCACCAAGGTCCAGTGCGATGCATCGCGGCGCCGCCGCTGTTCTGGCGTGTACAGCGCTGGATACGTTTTCTGCGCCATGAGGCCTCCCGTCATCGATTCCTTCCTGAAGCTTAGCCCTGCCGCGCAGCAAGTGTCAACTAAAACTTACACACAGATTTCCCGATCAGCAGCGTGGGGCTTACGGTATCGCTAGTCGTAAAGATCCAAAAAAATGAGTAAAAACAGGTATGTTTAATTGCCGCATTGTTCCGGATATGTTTTTGAGGTCCGGGGTGTAAGTTTTGTTTGACAATCTTGGCGCTTCCTGAGACGCTTAAAAGCGATTGAAAGTTGCTTTGTGCTGGCGGATTGGGCCTGGTGGTCGGTGGACGTGCATCAAAGGGGCGATGCTATGGACGGAGAGTTGCAGACGACGAGCCTCGCCAGGCCTGAAGTGGCGCTGACCCTTCGCAGTTTTGCGATGCGGGTGGTTTCGGAATTGGCGCGTACGACCGGGGTGGGGCAGGGGAGCTTCAGTCCGGACCTTGCAGACAAGCTCATCGGGTATGCGCGCAGTGGCGATCAGGGCACTCTGAGCGAATTATATGCAGAGTTGCAGCAAAGGCGAGTGACCGCCGATGAGGTGATCGACCGGTATCTGCCGCATGCGGTAAATGTTATCGGGCAGCAATGGCATGATGAGGAAATTGACATTCTCCACGCGTCCATGGCCTGCGCACGCATGCAGAACATGCTGCGAGAGATGGGCCGGGTGTGGGCATCGGACCGCGCCGGTCGAACCTATGGTGCGCGCATTCTGTTGACCTTGCCTGCCGGAGAGCAGCACACACTGGGCGTCATGCTCGCTGCGCACCATCTGCGTCGTCGGGGCGTTTCGGTCAAGGTCATGCTGCTTCCTGATGTGTCGAAGCTGCGCGCAATGATTGAACACCACAGGTTTCATGCGGTGTTTCTTTCAGTGTCCAATCTGAGTTCCCTTCAGTCATGTGCTTTGATGGTCGGTGAGCTGCGGGCCGTTACGCATGGCCGCGTGCCGGTGGTTATCGGTGGGGGGTTGGTCTCGAACGAAATTGCCGATATTGATCCTCGCCGAATCAAGGAGATTACGGGCGCGGACGTGGTCACAAACAACATCGAACACGCCCTTCATTCTTGTGGCATTCAACAGATCAGTGTTGCCGCAGAGTAGCGCAAGCATCTCATGCCGGATGCGTTCAGGGCTGCCGGGTGGCAGCGGGAGGGATTTGAGTGACCTTGCCTTATAATGGAGACCTGTCTCTATCAGAAGAGATTGCAAGGTTTGTTGATGATCCCTTCATCGCATCGGTTCTGACCGGGCTTGCTGATATCTGTCTGGTTATGTCACTTGAAGGAAAGATCAGAGCGGCCTCCGGAAAGGTGGGGTCCACGCTGGCAACTGTGGTGGCGGGTTGGAAAGGGCACGAGATCAAGGCCCTGCTGGA
The DNA here is from genome assembly GCA_007128995.1 of Paracoccaceae bacterium. Lineage (GTDB taxonomy): Bacteria > Pseudomonadota > Alphaproteobacteria > Rhodobacterales > Rhodobacteraceae > Roseinatronobacter. The sequence continues at coordinate 2,217 of SKWJ01000351.1, read as the reverse complement.
TGAGGCCTCGGCAGAGAAATTGCGACGCCGCATCGAGCAGGTGCAACAGGATGCCCGCGGAGAGACGTCCGCTACGCCGCGCTGGGCCGAGTTGGTGCATGTCGCGGGGTCCGGCAATGTCCTGCCTGTCAGATACGGGCTTTATCTGACACCCGACAAGGGGCATGTCCTGATGCTGGGCACCGATCAGCGCCCGACGATCGAAATGCAGCAATTACTGCTCAATGCGCAGATCGCACTGGAGCGTGACCACGAAGCGCAGCGCGAGATCGATACAAGATATCGCCTGCTTATGGATTTCACGTCAGACGCGATTGTGCTGATCTCGATCTCTTCGGGGCAGATCGTGGATATCAACCACAATGCTGCCGGTATCCTCGGGCGGAACCGTTCCGAGATGATTAGCAAACCGCTGGCCGATCATTTTCTGGGGCAGACCCGCGAAACTCTGGTTGCGGGGCTGGAGCCGTCGGGGGCTGCTGGTGCATCCGCCTTGATGGAGCTCGTGGTCAAGGCGTCCCAGCGCAAGTTGCTGGCCGCTGGAAAGCTGTTTCGTGCCTCTGGCGAGCAACTCGCGATCCTGCATCTTTCAGACCCGGAAGGCGGGTCTGTCAGTGACCAGCGACTCTCGTCCAACCTGCGTCAGCTGTTCAATCAAGGCGCGGATGCGATTGTCTTTTCCGATCAGGATGGAGGAATTCTCGCTGCCAACGAGACTTTCCTGAATCTGACCGACACGCCCTCGGCTGCATCGGTCAGGGGGCGCTCGCTGGCAGAATTTCTGGCGCGGGGGATGGTCGATCTGCGGGTCTTGCTCGAGAATGCGCGGCGCGCCGGGCAGTTGCGCATGTATGCGACAAAATTGAATACGGATTTCGGCGCGCAGATCGAGGTTGAGATCTCGGCGACATGGCTTGAGGATAAATTTGATCCGGTACTGGCGCTGGTGATGCGCAATGCCTCCAGCGCCGGGACGGTGCGTCCCGATGTCAGTGGTCAGGACAACAATATGCAAGGCGTGATCGAACTGGTTGGATCTTCGACCTTGAAGGATATCGTGTCCGAGACGACCGATGTTATCGAAAAGATCTGTATCGAGACAGCCATTGAATTGACGCGCAACAATCGCGTTGCCGCGGCCGAGATGCTGGGCCTGTCGCGCCAGTCGCTTTATGTGAAACTGCGCAAATACGGTATGCTCAGCCGCGAAGAAGAATGACCCTGCGTCGGCTCGTTTGATCTGCGTCAATTACTCTGGACAGTGAAGGTGTCAATCTAAGCTTACACAAAGTGGAGGTTGCCATGCGGATTGTCTTTGTTCACCCGAATTATCATTCCGGCGGGGCCGAGATCGCAGGAAGCTGGCCACCTGCATGGGTCGCCTATCTGACCGGATCGCTCAAGGCCGCTGGGTTTGAGGATATCCATTTCATCGATGCGATGACACATCATATTGATAACGCCGAATTGCGCACGCGCCTTGCTGAATTGAAGCCCGATGTCGTTGGCACGACAGCGATCACCCCTGCAATCTACGTTGCTGAAGATGTGCTCAAGATCGCGCGAGAGGTTGTGCCGGACGCAGTGACCGTGCTGGGGGGAATCCACGGCACTTTCATGTTCCGGCAAGTCTTGTCAGAGGCGCCTTGGATCGATGTGATTGTGCGCGGCGAAGGCGAAGAGATCTGTGTCAACCTGATGACAGCAATCGCCGAGGGGCGCTGGCCCGCTGATCGGCGCAAGATCCACGGCCTGGCCTTTGTCGAGGACGGAGAGATCGTCGCCACGCAGGCAGCCTCTACCGTCAAGAACCTCGATGCGATCAAGCCCGACTGGTCGATCCTTGAATGGGACAAGTATATCTATGTGCCGCTGAACCGTCGGGTGGCCATCCCCAACATGGCCCGTGGCTGTCCGTTCACCTGTTCCTTTTGCAGCCAGTGGAAATTCTGGCGCGACTACCGCGTGCGCGATCCGAAAAAGGTGGTCGATGAAATCGAGGATCTGGTCGACAATCATGGCGTGGGCTTTTTCATCCTCGCCGATGAAGAGCCGACCATCAACCGCAAGAAATTCATCGAATTCTGCGAAGAGTTGATTGCCCGCGACCTTCCGCGCCGCATCCAGTGGGGCATAAATACCCGCGTGACCGACATCATGCGCGACAAGGATTTGCTGAGTTTTTACAGACAGGCAGGCCTTGTCCATGTGTCGCTT
>SKWJ01000092.1 GCA_007128995.1 Paracoccaceae bacterium | reverse complement strand
TCGAGGCCGGTGACGCCTTTGATCCAGCCACAGCAAGCAAGCTTGAACAGTTTATTCTGTCGGCAGGTGGGCGCGATGACGCGGAAACCCTGTACAAGGCCTTTCGGGGCCGGATGCCGGGGGTCGAGGCGCTGCTGAAAGGGCGCGGGCTGGCGGCGTGACAGTTGCTGGCGGCCCGATTGCACAGCAGAACCGCAATCCGATACAGAAAGCGCGGGCCGGGATCTTCCCCGGCCCCGCCAAATCGCGTCAGATCGCGTAGCGCAGCACAGCGGCAAGTTCTGCCTCTTGTGGTATGTCAGCGCGGCGCACGGCAATGACCTTACCCCCATGCGCAATGACACGGCCCGCAATTTCGTCGATCACGCCATAGTTGACGGCGTTTGACGACGTGTCGAGCGTAATTTCTCCGGTCGTGTCATCCACGAGCCCCGGAACAACCGTGTCCATGTCAACCAGCAATGTGTCGACAGCGCCAAAGGTCGCGGCGCGGGCTGCGCGGGCGACCTGTGTCGTGGCGCGGCCTTCGTCCTCGCGGGCGGCATAAAGATCCGAAAACGCGGTCACCGACGCGGCGTTGATACCGTCGACGACCTTGCGCGCCTCGGTCCCCAGATCATGCGCGGCCACACGGACGGGGCTGGTGGTGATCGCGGCGTCGGCAAGGTTTGGATAGCTGCTGATGCTGCGATAGATCGACAAGAGCGGCTCGGTCGCGGCCAGAATCAACGGCTCGTTGCGGCCCGCCAGAAGTCCGCGCAAGGCTGCATCGATGGCCCGGCAATACTGGCGCAGATGATGCTTCTGCCCTTCGCCCCCGCCCAAACGCCCGGAATAGCTGCGCGAATTCACATTCGCCGTTCCTGCCACCGAGGCGGCGTCCTTCGGCAAGTCCGGGACACGGATTTCCTGCGCTGGCTGATCGCCCAGCAATTCCACCACGCGGACTTCGTTCTCTGCCAGGGCCAGAACAAAGGCATGCTGCGGCATCGACACGGCGCGTAACAGCGGCTTGATGTGGAACCTGTCTGCCACCTGCACGGTTTCGGACAGCTGGTTGGGCAGGCGGTAGCTGCGCAGGCTGTCGGGCGTGACAAAGAGCGCAAGGGAATTGGCCTGCACGCGCCAGAAATCATCATCATCCAGAAGGTCATGCAAGTTTTCTTCGATCGGCCAGATCGTCCGCTTGGGCACACCCACTTGTTCTAGCTGCTCCACGGCATTGGCGGTCAACTGCTTGAGCCTGATCCGCGCCTGTTCGATATGCTGCGTCTCGGGCGTGGTGTGCAGATAGATGCTGACAAGCGCCGGGCCACGTTCAGCGACAAGGCGGCCGATCTCGGGTTGAGTGGGGATATCGACATACAACATGCGCAAATTCTCCTTTGCAATTCTATGGACCCGTGGTGTCACGTCCTTACCCGTGCTGCAACGCATGCCATGCGGCGCAGGTTCAAAGAATCTTTTACAAGTGCGAATTTCACAGCTTCGTGACGGTTGCAGCCCCCCGGAGCCCTTCCTATATAGCGCCAAGACCCCCTGACCATGGGGGGACGCCAACCAGATCTGATGGGCCGGGGCCTGACGGGACCAGCCCAGCGCCACATCGCTTGAGAGAAGAGGATGCACGAACATGGCTAAAGTCATTGGTATCGACCTTGGGACCACCAATTCCTGTGTTGCCATCATGGATGGAAGCGCACCGCGCGTGATCGAAAATTCCGAAGGGGCGCGCACGACGCCCTCGATCGTCGCGTTTACAGAAAATGAGCGGCTTGTGGGTCAGCCGGCAAAGCGGCAGGCCGTCACCAACCCGACCAACACAGTCTTTGCCGTCAAGCGCCTGATCGGTCGGCGCCTGACGGATGCCGAAGTGGAGAAGGACAAGAACCTTGTTCCCTATTCCATCATCAACGGCGGCAATGGCGATGCCTGGGTCGAAGCGCGTGACGAGAAATACAGCCCCTCGCAGATTTCGGCCTTCATCCTGCAAAAAATGAAGGAAACCGCCGAAAGCTATCTTGGCGAGAAGGTCACGCAGGCGGTGATCACGGTGCCAGCCTATTTCAATGACGCCCAGCGTCAGGCCACAAAGGATGCAGGCAAGATTGCCGGTCTGGAAGTGCTGCGCATCATCAACGAACCGACAGCGGCTGCCCTTGCCTATGGTCTGGACAAGAAAGACAGCAAGACGATTGCCGTCTACGACCTTGGCGGCGGTACATTCGACATCACGATCCTTGAAATCGACGACGGCCTGTTTGAGGTGAAATCCACCAATGGCGACACGTTCCTTGGCGGCGAAGATTTTGACATGCGGATCGTCAATTATCTGGCCAACGAGTTCAAAAAAGAAAATGGCGTCGACCTGACGAAGGACAAGATGGCGCTGCAGCGTCTGAAGGAAGCTGCCGAAAAAGCGAAAATCGAGCTCAGCTCTTCCAGCCAGACCGAGATCAATCAGCCGTTCATCTCGATGGACAAGGAAACCGGACAACCTCTGCACCTTGTCATGAAGCTGACCCGCGCCAAGCTGGAGAGCCTCGTTTCTGATCTGATCAAGAACTCGCTCAAGCCCTGCGCCGCAGCGCTGAAGGATGCGGGCCTGTCGAAAGGCGATATCGATGAGGTGATCCTTGTCGGCGGGATGACCCGCATGCCGAAAGTCATTGAAGAAGTGACAAGCTTCTTTGGCAAGGAACCCCATAAGGGCGTCAACCCGGATGAGGTTGTGGCAATGGGCGCGGCCATTCAGGCCGGCGTTCTGCAAGGCGATGTGAAGGACGTGGTGTTGCTGGATGTGACACCGCTCTCGCTTGGCATCGAGACGCTGGGCGGCGTCTTTACCCGCTTGATTGACCGCAACACCACAATCCCGACCAAGAAGAGTCAGGTCTTTTCGACCGCCGAGGACAACCAGAACGCAGTGACCATCCGCGTCTTCCAGGGCGAGCGCGAAATGGCGGCCGACAACAAGATGCTGGGTCAGTTCAACCTTGAAGACATCCCGCCTGCCCCACGCGGCATGCCGCAGATTGAGGTGACGTTCGATATCGACGCGAATGGCATTGTCAATGTGTCTGCCAAGGACAAGGGCACCGGCAAAGAGCAGAAAATCATCATTCAGGCCTCTGGCGGTCTGTCGGATGAAGATATCGAGAAGATGGTGCGCGACGCCGAAGCGAATGCGGAAGCAGACAAGCAGCGCCGCGAACTGGTCGAGGCGCGCAATCAGGCCGAAAGCCTGATTCATTCAACCGAGAAGGCCGTCGAAGAGCATAAGGACAAGGTCGATCCGACCACTGTCGAAGCCATCGAACTGGCTGTTGCTGCGTTGAAGGACACGGTCGAAGGCGAAGATGCGTCCAAGATCAAATCCGGCATCCAGAATGTTCAGGAAGCCTCGATGAAACTTGGCGAGGCGATCTACAAGGCGCAGGCCGAATCCGCCGATTCGGGTGACGTCGAGATGGATGACGAGCCGCGCAACGTCGATGACGACATTGTCGATGCCGATTTCGAGGATCTGGGCGACGACAAGCGCAAGTAAGCTCTGGACAAGGTAACCTGCACCCGGCCTGACACTACTCGGGCCGGGTGCCGTATTGGGAAAAGACACAGATGGCCAAACGCGATTTCTATGACATTCTCGGCGTCGAGCGCGGCTCCTCGGCAGAGGAGATTAAGAAAGCCTACCGCAAGAAGGCCAAGGAACTGCACCCTGACCGGAACTCGGACAACCCCAATGCCGAGGCGCAGTTCAAGGAAGTGAATGAAGCCTATGATGCGCTGAAAGACCCCGACAAGAAAGCCGCCTATGACCGGTTCGGACATGCGGCCTTTGAAGGCGGCATGGGCGGCGGTGGGCGCGGCGGGCGGCCGGGCGGTTTCGGGGGGGGCAATGCCGATTTTGCCAGCGCCTTCTCGGATGTGTTCGAAGATCTGTTCGGAGATTTTGTCGGCGGCGGCGGACGCGGCGCTGCGCGGGCCCGCGCCACGCGCGGGTCTGACCTGCGCTACAACATGCGGATCACGCTTGAGGAAGCCTATTCCGGCACGAAGAAGACGATCCGCGTGCCGCGGCTGTCTGCCTGCGAGGCCTGCAACGGAACCGGGGCCGAAGGTGGCGCAGAGCCTGTCACATGCCCCACCTGCTCGGGCATGGGCAAAGTGCGCGCACAACAGGGCTTCTTCACTGTCGAGCGGACCTGCCCGACATGCGGCGGGTCAGGGCAGATTGTAAAGAACCCGTGCAAGGTTTGCGCCGGGGCCGGGCGGACCGAAACCGAGGCCAGCCTGTCAGTCAATATCCCGGCCGGGGTTGAGACGGGCACCCGCATCCGCCTGTCGGGCGAGGGTGAGGCTGGCCTGCGTGGTGGCCCACCCGGAGATCTGTATATCTTCGTCAATGTGACCGAGCATCCCATTTTCAAGCGTGATGATGTGACGCTCTTCTGCCGCGTGCCTGTCAGCATGGCGCGCGCTGCCCTTGGGGGCGAGGTTGAGGTCCCCAGCATTGACGGGGGCCGGTCGCGGGTGAAAGTGCCCGCAGGCAGCCAGTCGGGCCGCCAGATGCGGTTGCGCGGCAAGGGGATGCCGGCGTTGCGTGGCGGCGGGCAGGGCGACATGCTGATCGAACTGGCCGTGGAAACACCCGTCAATCTGACAGCGCGTCAGAAAGAATTGCTCGAAGAGTTCGAGAAGCTGAGCGCCGAGAATAATCCTGAGGGCTCTAGCTTTTTTAACAAGGTCAAGGGGTTCTGGGACGGCATGAAGGGCTGATGCCCCCGGCCCCAGTCTCCGCCGCCATCTGACGAACGGTTTCCGCGCCTCAGGCGATGCAGGCCCGACAGGCTGCACTGCGGGACTTCGCGGTCGTTGGATTTATGCGTGACAGAGCGCAAGCGACAGCAACAGCGCGATTGCAGGGGCGGGCGTGGCCCCTGCGGCTTGATCCCGCGCCAGACCCGAAACAGACAGCCGCCTGCTTTTGTCTAAGGTTTGTGGCTGCTGTCAGCGTGAGCTGCAGCGGCGACAAATCTGACAAGGAGGAAAGCGCGGGCTGATCTCGGAGCTATGGGGATTGAGCGTTACGGGTGCATCGTCTGAGGAGCAGAGCGAAGCACAATGTGATGACAGGCAGCGGAGATGAGCCGGTTATCCCGACAGGACATGGCCGACCAGCGCTTCATCCTAACGCTACTGGCCTGAGGCTGCGCGGAATCTGGTGAGGTGGCCGCACTGATTGGTCCGGCGTCTGCACAAGAAAGCGGCGGGTTTCTGCGTAACATCATGCGGCGGTCTCCCATGGCGGTGCGCGGGATCTGGGTGTTTGGGCTCGTGTGAAGGTCTCGATGACGATCATAGTGCCGCCGCACTTTGGGCAAGGCTGATGGGCATCAAGATCGGCGGGCTTATCACTTTCCCCCTCGACCGACGCCTGCCGAGGTTCCGGCTCTGCATTGAGCAAGCCCCTGACCGTTGCGATCCTGTCACGCCGGATGCTATTTGCGAGGAAGCCTGCGTGGCGGATGCGGTGGAAGCCCGACGGTAGGACATGGATCAGGAAACGGCGAATGAACTCATCCGTAGGCAGACGCATGGTCTTCATTCGGTCGCCACGCTTGATGCGGTAGTCTTTCCAGCGGAAAGCCACGGTGTCGGCATCTGCACTCACGAGGCGGTGGTTCGAGATCGCGACGCGGTGTGTGTATCGGCTTAGATAGGCCAGCACCGCCTCCGGCCCGCCGAAGGGAGGCTTGGCATAGACAACCCAGCTGGCTTTGCGCAGCGGCGTGAGATAGGCTGCGAAGGCTCCAGGGCCGGCCAGTCCGGCCAAGGCCCCGAAGAAGGCCAGCTTGCCCGTTTGGTGCAGCCTGGTTAGCCCTTCGAGGAACAAGCGCCGGAACAGCCTGGACAGGACCCTCACCGGCAGGAAGAATCCTGGACGACAGGCGATCCAACGGGACCCGTCCGGCGACAGCCCACCACCCGGCACGATGACATGCACATGCGGGTGGTGCGTCATCGCCGACCCCCATGTGTGCAAGACCGAGGTCATACCGATCTTTGCACCAAGGTGCTTTGGGTCGGCCGCAATGGTCAGCAAAGTCTGCGCCGACGCCTTGAACAGCAGAC
>SKWJ01000540.1 GCA_007128995.1 Paracoccaceae bacterium | reverse complement strand
GATCATCAGGCTGCACCGAGAGTCGTTTTTCTGTCAAGTATGTTTCTTTTCTTTCTTTTCTGTAATTTTCATTACAATACTGATTCATTCGGCAGCAGCGGGGGCGCAGACGGGCGATGACACAGTTGCAGACATTGGAAGACAGGCTGCGTGCGGCAATGTCCGGCATGACCCGCGCAGAGCGTCAATTGACCAGCTACATGCTGGGGAATTTCCCACTCTCAGGGCTTGGTTCCGTGGCCGAAATTGCCCAGGCCTCGGGGGTTTCAGGTCCGACGGTCGTGCGATTGGTACGCAAGCTGGGCTTCTCGGGCTATCCCGAGTTCCGCGCCCAACTGCATGAGGAAATGGGCGCGCGTCTTGCTTCGCCCATTGCAAAGCACGAAAAATGGGCAAATATCCCGCAACGGGATCATCCGTTGAACCGCTTCGCCGCCAGCGTGCTGGATAATCTGAATCAGACGCTCAGCCAACAGGATCTGCGGAGCTTTGACACGGTTGCCACGATTCTGGCTGACAAGACGCGCCCCATACATCTGATTGGCGGACGCCTGACCAGAGCCGTTGCCGAGTATTTTGCAACCGCGCTGCATGTGATGCGCAGTGACGTTTCGCTTCTGTCCAGCCTGCCGAATACCTGGCCACCCGCGCTGCTGGACATGTCAGATCGTGATGTGCTCGTTGTCTTTGACATTCGCCGCTACGAGCCATCCATCAGCCAGTTTGCGGAATTGGCCCATGCGCAGGGGGTTGAAATCGTCTTGCTGACAGATCGTTGGGTGTCCCCCGGCGCTGCCGTCGCGGATCACATCCTGACCAGCCAGATCGAGGTTCCTTCAGCCTGGGATACGATCGTCCCGCTGGTTGCCCAGGTTGAGGCCCTGCTTTCCGCCATTCAGGACCGCAACTGGAAAGAAACCCGCGAAAGGCTGGACCGGATGGAAGGGTTCTACGACGATATGCTGGTGTTCAAATCCGCACGCTAAGCCAGAGCGGGCCGAAGCCTGACGGCACTACCGGGCCAGCCTGAGTGGATTTCCCGGCTGATCACATCCCTGCATCACGCAAATAGACGCGGGTGTCACCTATTTGTCATGCAAGTGTCAGCAGCCTGTCATGTGATCGGGCTAGAGAAGCCCCAATCGGTAGCAGTCTGGGGATAATGACATGACAGGACGGTTTCTTTCGACAGTGGCGCTTGGGGTGACGCTGGCATTTCCGGGGTTGGCATTCGAACTGGATGCGCGTTTCAGCGATCTTGACGGGGATCTGGTGGCAGATATTCCATCTGATCCCAGCGAATGGGTTGATCCGGCGGTTCTGGTCTTTGCCTACACGCCCGTGGAAGATCCGGCGGTGTATGAGGATGTCTGGGCCGAGTTTCTCGACCATATGTCCGACGTCACCGGCAAGCCTGTACAGTTCTTTCCCGTCCAGTCGAATGCGGCACAGCTTGAAGCGATGCGTGCTGGACGTTTGCATATTGCGGCGATCAATACTGGTTCCAACCCGATTGCCGTGGCTTGCGCCGGGTTCCGCCCCTTCACCATGATGGCCGGCGAAGACGGGTCATTCGGCTATGAGATGGAAATCATCACCTACCCGGGTTCGGGGATCGAGTCACTGACGGATCTTGATGGCCGTCAGCTTGCCTTTACGGCAGAAACCTCGAATTCCGGCTTCAAGGCCCCACAAGCCCTGCTGGAAGCCGAATTCGGTTTGGTCGTAGATGAAAACTACACGCCCGCCTTTTCAGGGGCACACGACAACTCGATCCTGGGAGTCGCCAATCAGGACTATGACGCCGCCGCAATCGCCAATTCGGTCCTGACCCGCATGGAAGCGCGCGGCGTGGTCAGCCGCGACGATCTGGTGACGATCTACAAATCCGACACCTTCCCGACTTCCGGCTATGGCACTGTCTATAACCTGCATCCCGATCTGCAGGAAAAGATACAGGAAGCCTTCTTCAGTTTTGAATGGGAAGGCACAGGGTTGCAGCGTGAATTCGGGGCGCAAGGCGAGACACAGTTCATCCCGATCACCTTTCAGGAAAACTGGTCCGTCATCCGCCAGATCGATGCAGCGATGGGTGTCACCTATACCTGCAACTAAGATTTCAGCACCTAAACATTTTCCGGCAGGCAGGGCTTTGGTTCTGCCTGCTGCAATTTTGGCAGGGGAACGCGCATATGCTCAGGATCGAGGGGCTGACCAAAACCTACAAGACAGGCGACAAGGCCTTGTCAGAGGTGACATTCGATGTGCCGCAGGGGCAGGTCGTCGGGCTGATCGGGCCCTCGGGGGCAGGCAAGTCGACGCTGATCCGCTGCATCAACCGGCTGGTCGAACCGACATCCGGCAAGGTGCTGCTCAATGATGTCAATTTGCCCGCCTTGCGCACAGCTGAGTTGCGTCGCACCCGCCGCCGGATCGGAATGATCTTTCAGGAATATGCGCTGGTCGAACGGTTAACCGTGATGGAAAACGTGCTTTCGGGCCGGCTGGGCTATGTCGGCTTCTGGCGCAGCTTCCTGCGGCGCTATCCGGGGGCGGATATCGCCAATGCCTATCGCCTGCTTGACCGCGTCGGACTGATGTCCCATGCCGACAAGCGCGCCGATGCGCTCTCGGGCGGGCAGCGACAGCGCGTGGGGATCGCGCGTGCGCTGGCACAAGACCCCGAACTGCTGCTGATCGATGAACCGACGGCAAGTCTTGATCCGAAAACCAGCCGCCAGATCATGCGGCTGATCGTCGAGATCTGCCGTGAACGCGGATTGCCTGCGATCATCAACATCCATGATGTCGTCCTCGCGCAGCAATTCTCGGACCGCATTATCGGATTGCAGGCCGGGCGTGTGGTCTTTGACGGCCCGCCTTCGGGGTTGACCGAGGATGTCCTGACGCGGATCTATGGCGAAGAGGACTGGACCGCAATGCGCAAGGGCGCAGCCGAGGACGCAGAAGCCGAAGCCGAGGACAAGGCTCAGGCTGAAAAGATGCTGGGCGCGCTATGAGCCAGACCTACCCCACCGCATGGCGCAAACCGCCACAGATGATCCAATCGCGGGGTTGGCGCATTGCCCTTGGCTTGGGCGCAATCGTCTATCTCGTTCTGGCCATCGGCACGGTCGAGGTGAACTGGTCACGCGTGATTGCGGGCATGGAACGCGCGCAGCGTTTTGTCGCGGGTTTCCTGCAACCCGATTTCACGACCCGATGGCGGGATATCTCGAACGGGTTGATGGAAAGCCTGACCATGACCTTTACCTCGACGGTCGTGGGGGTATTCCTTTCCATACCTATCGGGGTCGGGGCTGCGCGCAATGTCGCGCCCGCATGGGTTTACTACATCTGTCGCAGCATTATCGCTGCCAGCCGCGCCTTGCAGTAAATCATCGTCGCGATCTTCTTTGTCGCGCTTTTCGGCTTCGGCGCCTTTGCCGGGTTCCTGACCCTGACCTTCGCCACGATCGGCTTCATCGGAAAGCTTCTGGCCGAAGATATCGAGGATATTGACGAGGCTCAGGCAGAAGCCATCCGCGCCACTGGCGCAAGTTGGTTGCAGTTGATCAATTACGCGATCCAGCCGCAGGTGATGCCGCGCCTGATCGGCTTGTCGCTTTACCGGCTCGACATCAATTTCCGCGAATCCGCCGTAATCGGCATTGTTGGCGCAGGTGGAATAGGTGCGGCACTGAACACCTCACTGTCGCGATATGAATATGAAAGCGCCGGCGCGATCCTTCTGATCATCATCGCCATTGTGATGGTGGCCGAATACTCTTCGGGTTACTTGCGAAAGTGGGTCAAATGAGCGTTACAGCGACTGAAACCCCGATCTGGCAGCACCGTACCCCGTTCAAGCGGCTGATGCTCTGGGCCGGATGGCTGGCCTGCGTGGCCCTGTTTGTATGGTGCTGGGAGCGCATGACCCAGCGCACGATCTGGGCCTTCGTCTGGGACGCACCCACGGCTGCCGCCGATATTGGCAGCCGCGCCTTTCCGCCGCGCTGGTCTTATATGGAGCGGCTATGGGCGCCGCTGTGGGACACCATCAACATAGCCACATTGGGCACGCTTCTGGGTATCACCATGGCCGTGCCACTCGCCTTTCTGGCCGCAAGCAACACCACGCCTTCACGGCTGATCCTGCGCCCGCTGTCGCTGTTCATAATTGTCGCCTCGCGCTCGATCAACTCGCTGATCTGGGCGCTGCTGCTTGTCTCCATTCTCGGCCCCGGTCTTCTTGCAGGAATCCTCGCAATCGCGCTGCGTTCGATCGGTTTCATCGGAAAACTGCTCTATGAAGCCATCGAGGAAACCGACGTCACACAGCTCGAGGCGATTGCCGCAACCGGCGCATCTCAGGGACAGATCCTGACTTATGGTATCGTTCCGCAGGTTTTGCCGAGTTTCTACGGCATCAGCGTTTTCCGGTGGGATATCAATATCCGCGAAAGCGCGATCCTTGGACTTGTCGGCGCGGGCGGTATCGGCGCTCAGCTCAATTCAAGCCTGAACATGCTGGCTTGGCCGCAGGTATCCCTGATCATCCTTGTGATCCTTGGCACGGTGATCGTCAGCGAATGGGTCTCCGCCAAGGTGCGGCACGCCAGAATCTGACAGGCGCATCACGGTATCTGGCACGCACACAGATACCCGGTGTCGGGCAGGGGGTGGCTCGCGCATCTTACCGCAGATAGGGGCGCGGTGATGCAGGAAAGGTCTTGGCCTTGCTATGCGTTGCAATGCGCATCGGGCACAGGCCGCGCCGTCACAGAGACCTGCTTGTCGAAGCCGCCGCCAGTTCCGATTCAAGTCGCGCCGTATTCGCGGACCGCGGTTTGCTGAATCGCGCCAGCAACAGATAGGCGACCGGGGTCAGGTACAAGGTCGCCAGAGTCGCCAGACCAAGCCCCCCGACGATCACCCAGCCAAGCGCTTCGCGGGCCTCTGCACCGGGCCCGACAGAGAGCACCAGCGGCACGCCCCCCAGAACCGTGGACAGCATCGTCATCATCACCGGCCGCAAGCGAATGGTTGCAGCGTCGAGGATTGCATCACGCACCTCTGCCCCATTGTCGCGCAACTGGTTGGCAAATTCGACGATCAGGATACCATTCTTCGCCATGATCCCGACAAGCAACACCAGACCGATCTGAGAATAGATGTTCAGACTGACACCCGTGAACAACAGCGCAAATGCCGCGCAGGCCAACCCAAGCGGAACCGTCACCATCACCACGACCGCAGACACGAAACTTTCAAATTGCGCGGCAAGAACAAGAAACACGACGAGGATTGCAAAGCCAAAGACGATCACGATCCCGGACGACGTTTCGTCCAGCGTTGCCGCTTCGGCAAGCGGGATGATGCGCTCATCCACTGGCAGGATCTCTGCCGCAAGACGTTCGACCTCGGCCCAGGCCAGACCAAGTGGCGTGCCATCGCCCAGGCTGGCAGTGATCTGCACGGCGCGTTGCTGGCTTTCGCGGGTCAGTTGTGGCGCTATCGCGCGCTCTTGCAGGCTGATGAAGGCGGAAAGCGGCAGCATCTGGCCAGTGTCAGACCGGATGAAACTGCGCTCAAGATCGCCGGGGTCACGCACCGGCGTGCGGGTCGAGAGCATCTGAATGTCAAAGCTCCGATCACCCACAAAGACCGAACCAACCTGCCGGCCATCCAGCATCGCCTGAAACGCTTCGCCAAGACCATCAAGATTGACCCCCAGATCAGAAGCGCGTTCGCGATCGACTTCGATCGAAAGCTGCGGCTGCGTTGTCTCGAAATCCAGCCGCACCTGTCCAAAGCGGGGGTCTTCACTCATCCGGTCCACGAGGGCCTGACCGTTATCTGCAAGCGCATCGTAGTCGCTGCCAAGAATGGCAAATCGCAGCCCTTGCCCAGCCCCCCGGATGCGCAACGAGTTGGGCTGGATGGCAAACGCACGCACTCCGATTATATTCCGAAGACCCGCATTGATCTGTCCGACGATCTCTTGCTGGCTGCGTTCGCGCTGATCCCAATCGGCCAATGTCATCACCATGAAGGCCCGGTTATCCCCTCCCCCAAGGCCGATGATGGAAAACAGATTTGTCACCTCGCCACTGTCGCGCAAGGGGGCGATTGTGGCTTCAATCTCGCGCACCTTGCTG
>SKWJ01000319.1 GCA_007128995.1 Paracoccaceae bacterium | reverse complement strand
TTATCAAGATCGGACGTGACAGCCACAGTGTCGGGTAAGGTAATTCCTGGCAACCTGGCGCGGTTTTCCCGGTCGGAATGCAATTTTTGCGCTTGTTCGGGATCTCGACACCAGAGTGTGATATCCCCCAGCGCGCAGGCCAGTGCCGTGCCGAAGGCTCCAGCCCCGAGTATCGCGATTGTCATGCTTTCGCCCCTTTCTTGCCCGACCCCAGGAGAGGGACCGCAGTCTGATCAAGCGGCCAGCGTGGACGGGCAATGAAGTCTTGTGCGGTGACAGCACCCGAACGCAACTGTTCAATACCTGCCCATGCAATCATTGCGGCATTATCGGTGCATAATGACAATGGTGGCGCAACAAAGCGCATATCTGCCAACGCAGCAACCTGTTCCAGCGCAGTCCGAAGCGTCTGATTCGCAGCGACGCCACCGGCCACGGCAAAAACCGGAACAGATGGAGATTCCTGCAGGTAGATCTCCATGGCCACGCGTGCCTTCGCACCCAGAATATCGGCGACAGCGGCCTGAAAGCTGGCACAAAGATCCGCGCGGTCCTGCTGCCTTAGCCCGCCATGTTCCACAACGAGTGCATCCCGCGTGCGCAAAACTGCCGTTTTCAGCCCAGAAAAGGACATGTCGCAGCCGGGACGGTCGCGCAACGGGCGGGGCAGGGCGAAGCGCGTCGCATTGCCCATGCGCGCCGAAGTTTCCACGGATGGCCCCCCGGGTTGTGGCAGGCCAAGCAGTTTCGCAACCTTGTCGAATGCTTCTCCGGGTGCATCATCAATCGTACCTCCAAGGCGCGTAAACCGTGCCGGACCATGCACGAGCAGAAACTGGCAATGCCCGCCGGAAACCAGCAGCATGAGATAGGGAAACCCGATATCCTCTGTCAACCTTGGGGTCAGGGCATGCCCAGCCAGATGGTTCACGCCCAGAAGCGGCACCCCTGTCGCCGCCGCAAGACCCCGCGCGAGCATGACACCTGACAGCACCCCCCCAATAAGTCCGGGGCCTGCAGTGACGGCGATGGCATCGACAGCGCCAACGCTCAGTCCTGCCTGCGCGAGCGCAGCTTCCACTGCCAGATCAAGCTTTTCGGCATGCGCGCGCGCTGCAAGTTCCGGGACAACCCCGCCGAAGCCTGCATGCAGGTCGGTCTGGCCCCAGACGACGCTGGACAAGATCTCGGGCGGGGCAGGGGGCGCGTGCCGGACCACCGCGCTGGCCGTGTCGTCGCACGAACTTTCTATACCCAGAACTGTCAGGACAGCGGGCGCTTTGGCATCGGGGCGCGAAGCGGCGTGCGGCATTTTCGGCTCGGGTTGCAATAGGGACTGTTTTGCAGCTACCACTGCTGCGCTTGGTGAACAATCCCACGAGCGCAACGCCCGGAACCCCATGCCCATGCGCCCTTGTCTGCTGCTGACACGTCCGCAACGCGATTCCGAGCGCTTTGCGCAGGATATGCGCGCCGCAGGCTGGCAAGCGGATATCCTGATCTCTCCCGTGCTCGAGATTGTTTTGCATCCTCTTGCAATGCAACAGCTTGCCGCAGCGAAGACCCTCGTCGTCACATCCCAACATGCAGTGTCAGCGCTGCAAGGCACTATCAGGCAACGTGATTGGCCGATCTGGGCAGTTGGGCCGCGAACAGCCGAGGCAGCGCGCGAGGCAGGATTCCACAGTGTGATGCAATCAGGCGGCGATGCATCTGCCCTTTTGCGTGATCTTTTGCATCACCGACCAGAAGAACCGATCCTGCATCTGCGCGGGCAACATGCCGCCGCCGATATCGCACAAGAGTTGCGCGCAAGGGGCCTGCGCGCTGAGAGCCTTGTCGTCTACACGCAGACATCCCTGCCATTCAGCGCCGTGGGGTGCCAGCGGCTGCAACGCGATGGTGACGTTGTGATCGCGGTATTCTCGCCACGCTCGTCCCGGCTGCTGGCAGAGGCGCTGAGATCATGTTCACAGATCAGGGCCAGACTTCATCTTGTGGCCATCAGCAACGCAGCTGCAGAAGCGTTTCGAGGTTTTTCTCTTGCTCGATGCTGCATTGCCGAACATCCAGATGCCCCATCAATGCGCCGTGCCATTCTGGGGATACAGGCGAAGCTTGAGCCTTGACCAAAGCCGCGATAAGGTGCTTGCAACAAAAGGCCCGCTGCGTCGCAGCGCAAAGGGAAATGGGGAGAGTAACTTGGCGCGCAAAACGACCAGCGGGAAGGGTTCAAACGGCAAATCCGCGACGCGGACAGAGCCAGAGGCGACACAGGGTTTGCCGCAAGGGGACACAGCGGATCCCGACCGGAAACCTGAGACAGAACAAGGGTCTGTCAACACCGATACGGCGGGCGGGATTGCGGCGCAACCGGATGCGCCCCTCGATGAAAGCCTGTCTGAAAAAGTGGCGAAACCGGTCGTCCCAGACGATACAACAGGGTCGCCTGAACTGGATCAACAGGGCGATTGGAAAATACCCGCTGATGACGCAGATACAACAAAGGATTCTGTGCAGCCGGATGCAGTTTCGGGCCCCACGCCGCCAGAAGAGCAGGCAGACCCCGTGGGGATGGACATAACCGAACCCGCGACAGAGCAGGAGCAGGCAACAGTATCGCAAACGGACGACGCATCCGCGAACACAGAGACGGGTACTGAGGCACAGGCGCAACAAACCGATGCTCTGAAAGATATCGAAAGTTCTGATCGACCTGCACCGGCTGCTGAGGGGCCTGCGACACCGGAGCCTTCAGATCGCGACGCAAGTTCACGCGGCGCGCCGCCCCCGCCGCCCATTGCGTCGTCCCCCCCACCAGAGCGCAGAGGCGGATTCTTTCCGTTGATTCTTGGCGGACTGGTTGCAGGGGCAATCGGATATGGAGCCCATTACCTGACACAAGAAACGGGATCCGACGAGATTTCGGCACTTCGCAGTGAACTGGCGCAGATGCGGGCAGATTTGGGTGCAAGCCCGGCCGCACCTGATCTTTCCCCGATCGAGGCGGAACTGGACGATTTGCGCTCACAGCTTTCCGAGTTGGCTACTGCACAAGGGCAGCTTGGCGAAAGTGATCTTGAAGCGCTGCTTGATCAGCTGCGCGCAGAGATCGCGCCCTTGGAGACGTCGGACCTGGCGCCCCTGCAAGAGCGGATTGAGACAGTTGAACAGGCAATCGAATCGCAGCAAGCCACCGCCTCTGAAGGGCAAACCCGTCTGAGCGCGCTTGAGGCCGATCTTGCCGATCTGCGAGATCTGTCAGAACGCCGCGTTGCCGAAGCCGAAGCGGCGATTGACTCGGCTCTGGCACGTTCAGGACTGGAAAGCATGCGCGCTGCGTTGCAGACCGGGGCTCCGTATGGCGATGCCGTAACACGCCTGAGCGACGCAGGAGTGGAGGTTCCTGATGCCCTTGCGACGCCAGCATCTGGCGGAGTTGCAACCGTAGAATCGTTGCAAGAGCGCTTCCCGGAGGCAGCGCGCAGTGCCTTGCGGGTTGCGCTGCAAGATGCGCCTGCAGAGAGCACCGTTGACAGGCTTCAGAATTTCCTGCGTGCGCAAATTGGCGCCCGGTCCACCGTTCCAAGGGACGGCGATGATCCTGATGCAGTCTTGTCACGCGCCGCCGCACAGGTCGAAGCAGGAGACATCGAAACTGCACTGACCGAGCTCGACTCGCTTCCGACATCAGCACAGCAGGCAATGCGCCCGTGGCTGGATCAGGCACAGGCGCGCGTGGCCGCCGAGGCTGCTTTGCCGGACCTGACCAACGCCATCACGACAGAGTAAGGAATTCTCATGTTCTGGACATTAATTAAGATCTTGCTCTTTGTGGCGATTGTTCTGGGGCTGGCATACGGGGCCGGCCAGGTAATGGACAGTGATCAGACTGTCGGCTTGCGCATCTTCGACATGGAGTTCGTGCTGGGTCCGATTCAGGCAATCATCGGCCTTGTCCTTGCACTGGTCGCGCTCTGGGTGATCCTGAAACTGATCGGACTCGTTATTGCCGTGCTGCGCTTCATGACCGGGGATGAAACCGCCATTCGCCGTTTTTTCATGCGCAATCGCGAAAAGCGGGGTCTGGATGCGCTGCTCTCGGCGTTGATCGCGCAGGCCGAGGGTGACGGTAAAACTGCCATCGCAAAGGCGGAAAAAGCGCATAAGTTGCTGAATCGGCCGGTCATGACCAATCTGCTGGTTGCACAGGCCGCCGAGATGAAAGGTAATCGTGAACTTGCTGAAGACCGCTACAAGGCGCTTCTGTCGGACAATCGCAGTCGCTTTGTGGCCGTTCAGGGGCTGATCAGGGCAAAACTGGATCAGGGTGATAAGGAGAAGGCACGGGCGCTTGCCACGAAAGCGCTGGACATGCAGCCTGCGCATGAGGCGACACAAAATACATTGCTGAGCTTGCAGACCGAGTTGGAAGATTGGTCCGGCGCGCGCAAGACGCTGCTGAACAAGAAATCCTCAGGGCATTTGCCGCGTGATGTCTGGCGGCGACGTGATGCGGTCCTGGCCCTGCAGGAATCCGATCGCCTGGCGGCAACGGGTGAACTGGACCGCGCAAGGGAAGCTGCGATAGAGGCAAACCGACTATCGCCAGATCTTGTTGCAGCGGCGGTTGCGGCTGCGCAGGCGCTGGTTGCACAAGGCAAGGGAAGCTACGCAGCAAAAGTCATCAAGAAGGCATGGAAAGTCCAACCTCATCCGGAACTGGCCGCCGCCTACGCCGCAATTGAGAAAGACGAAACACCGCTCAAGCGTCAGGCACGGTTCCAGAAATTGTTGCGCATCCAGCCAGAGGCCGATGAAAGCAAGCTGCTGGGGGCAGAATTGCTGATCGCAGTCGAAGATTTCCCGGCCGCACGCCGCGCGCTCGGAGATCTCTATGAACGCAAGCCTACAGTGCGCGCTTTGACAATCATGGCAGCCATTGAACGCGGGGAAGGTGCGGATGATTCAGTCGTGCGCGGGTGGCTTGCACGCGCATTGACTGCGCCGCGCGGGCCGCAATGGGTCTGCGCAAAATGTCAGCATGTCCATACTTCGTGGGAAGCGATCTGCGACAATTGCGGCGCTTTCGACACTCTTGAATGGCGTGATCCACCCGACAGCACAGGCCCTTCCGCAACCCAGACAGAACTTTTGCCGCTTATTGTAGGCAGCCTGTCCAAGCCCGCCGATCCGGAGGTTGTGGACGCTGCAGACACCACTGTTGAAACGGCACCAACACCATCTGAAAGCGTTGCGGAAAACGAGAAAAAACTTTCCTGATGGGGCTGGTGAGCACCAAAACGAGGTGCTAAAGACCACGCCGAAGGCCGCTGTAGCTCAGTTGGTAGAGCACGTCATTCGTAATGATGGGGTCGGGGGTTCGAGTCCCTTCAGCGGCACCACTTTCTCATCCAAAATCATCCAATGACATCCGGAAATCCTTAGTTTATAAAGGTTTTTGTAATGCTGGTTGTCCGATGGTGTTCAGCCCAGTCCGATAGAATGCCCCCGGTTTGGGGGCATCTGCGGGGGCATCGCGAGTGATGCAGAAAAGTGATGCCCCCAGATGCCATTGACCGATACTCAGATTCGAAACCTGAAACCAAAGGACAAACCCTACAAGGTTTCGGACTTCCAAGGGCTCTACGTGACGATCGCTCCGTCTGGTTCGCGTCTGTGGCATATGAAGTACCGGATCGATGGCCGCGAGAAGCGGTTGTCCTTTGGCGCCTATCCGGCGATCTCTCTCGCACAGGCACGCAAGTTACCTCACCTTCCTGCGCGAGGCGAAGCGGGCCGATCATGCGACCGTTGACAAGGCGGCAGACGCTATCCTCAAGTTCGAACGGAGCACTGGCTGCAAGCCGTTCAAGCGGTTTCATATCGATCAGGCGACGAACTTCAAACACCAGCTTGAGGCTGACGTGAACAGCCGCACAGGCAAGCCGCTTTCGAAGGCAACGATCGACGGGACCCTGCGTCTGGTAAAGGTCTTCGTCCAGTGGCTTGCGGGTCAGCCTGGTTACAAGTCACGCATCAGCTATGCCGATGCGGAGTACTTCAACCTGAACCGCAAGGATGCCCGCATCGCGCATACCGACCGGGACACGCCATACCCCACGATGGAGCAGTGCCGCCATGCTTTCGAGCTAATGCCTGATGGAACGGAAATCGAGAAGCGT
>SKWJ01000149.1 GCA_007128995.1 Paracoccaceae bacterium | reverse complement strand
TGGGTCGCGTTCGATCTTGCGCCGCAGCCGCGTGATCTGCACATCGACTGCACGTTCCTGTCCGACCAGACCACCATGTCCTGCCCGGTCACGGCTCAGATGCTCGACCAAGGCTTCGCGCGTGACCACCTCGCCCGGATGCTCGCAGAAAAAACGCATCAGCGTCGCCTCGGTCTGTGTCAGGCGGACGATCTTGTCGTCGCGCTTTAATTCGCCCTTTTCCAGATCATAGCGCAACGGCCCCATAAGCAGCAGTTGGGGCTGTACTGTGCGGGCTGCAGGTTGTGGGCTGCGGCGCAGGATCGCAGTGATCCTCAGCAGCAATTCGCGCGGTTCGAACGGTTTTGGCAGGTAATCGTCAGCACCGGCTTCGAACCCTGCGATCCTGTCCTCGGCTTCGCCGCGGGCTGTGAGTAACAACACAGGGGTTGCCGATTGCGCCCGGATATGGCGCGTCAGGCTGACCCCGTCTTCCCCGGGCATCATGACATCCAGCACAACCAGATCGAAATGAAGCCCCTGCATCAGCCGCCGGGCATGGGCGCTGTCGCGCGCAGCAGTGACCAGATACCCGTTGCGCAACAGGTACTTCTGCAACAAGGCGCGAATACGCGCATCGTCATCGACAACCAGCAGATGCGCGGGCGTTTCCGTGATCATGGGCGGCGGTCCCGGACATTCTGGTATTGGCGCCTGATCTCGTCATCCATCATGGCCTCCAGAACCTGCCGAAATCCTGCCACTGCCTGCGGCCCGGCCGCACGGTAAGCCGCGCGCATACGTTCGCGCTGCGCTTCTGACAAGGCGCGTTCGAGTTCTGCACCTTGGGTGGTCAGGAACAGGTTGCGCTCACGGCGGTCGGTCCTTCCGACACGGCTTTCGACCAGTCCATCCTTGATAAGGGTCCGCAGAACGCGGTTCAGCGATTGTTTCGTGACCCCAAGTGTCGAGAGCAGGTTGTTGACAGTCGTCCCATGGGTCCGGTTGATGAAATGCAACGCCCGATGATGCGCCCGACCATAGCCATGCGCTTCCAGAATCCTGTCCGGGTCGGCAGTGAACCCCCGATAGGCAAAGAACATGGCCTCGATGCCCTTGCGCAATTGCTCATCAGTCAGAAAAAGCAGGTTCTCGCCGCCAATCGCGCTGCCATGTCCCTCGGCCATGATGCCCCTGTCCCCTCAGTGTCCCCTCATCTTCGGCCCTGCTTCATTTTATGTCAGCCTTGTTGACATTCCAAGAGCGAATTGATACCGATTCGTCGATTTGGTGTAATATTGTGTCCATATCGGACCTAAATTGCGCAACATCTGGAAATGCGGCGTAGAGGAGGCAATCATGGCCGGCGCATATGACGACAGGGACGGGATGATCTGGATGGATGGCGCGCTGGTGCCCTGGCGCGATGCGAATGTGCATATTCTGTCGCATGCGATGCACTATGCCTCCTCGGTGTTCGAGGGCGAGCGCTGCTATAGCGGGAAGATCTTCAAAAGCCGCGAACATTCGGCGCGTTTGCTGGAATCGGGGCGCCTGCTGGATATGCCGATCCCGTATTCTGTCGATCAGATCGAATCTGCGAAAACTGCGGTGCTTGAAGCGAATGGCCTGAAAGATGCCTATGTCCGTGCGGTTGCATGGCGCGGCGCAGGCGAGGATATGGGCGTCGCGGCGCGTCGCAACCCGGTGCGTCTGGCGGTTGCTGCCTGGGAATGGGGGGCCTATTACGGTGACGCCAAATGGCAGGGTGCGAAGCTGGATATCGCAAAATGGCGCCGCCCGTCGCCTGACACCATCCCGACCTCGGCCAAAGCGGCGGGGCTGTATATGATCTGCACCATGTCCAAGCATGCGGCCGAAGAGAAGGGCTGCTCGGATGCGCTGTTCTACGACTATCGCGGCTATGTGGCCGAAGCGACCGGGGCGAATGTGTTTTTCGTCAAGGATGGCGAAGTGCATACGCCCATTCCCGATGCCATCCTGAACGGGATCACGCGCCAGACTGTGATCTCCATGCTGAAAGACATGGGAATCACCGTCCATGAACGCCATATCATGCCTGAGGAACTGGCGGATTTCTCTGAATGCTGGCTCACGGGTACAGCCGCCGAAGTGACACCCGTCGGCCAGATCGGCGCGCATCATTTTCAGGTTGGGCAGATGACGCGCAAAGTCGCTGAAACCTATGAGGCGCTGGTCCGCGCCTGACGCTCTGGCGGAGCGAGCATGACAGCTGCACAGCCCATTCTGTGGTCCTTCCGCCGTTGCCCCTATGCCATTCGTGCTCGTCTGGCGATCTGGGTCAGCGGCGAGAGCGTTGCACTGCGCGAAATCGTGCTGCGCGACAAGCCTGCGGCGTTTTGTTCAGCCTCGCCCAGTGCCACTGTGCCTTGCCTTGTTCTGCCCGATACGGTGATCGACGAAAGTCTGGATATCATGCGTTGGGCCCTTGGCATGAATGACCCGCGTGGTTGGTTGAACATGCCGGCTGCGGGATGGGACTGGATCGCCTGCAATGATGGGGCCTTCAAGCATGCGCTGGACAGATGCAAATATGCCAGCCGCTACCCGGACGAAGACCCCGAGCGCCACCTCTCGGTTGCAAGCGCGCATCTGCGCGCGCTGGATGCCGCGATATCGCAGTCTGATGGTTGGATTTTCGGGCGTGAAAGCCTTGCCGATGTCGCACTGTTCCCGTTTGTTCGTCAGTTCGCCTTTATCAACAAACCCTGGTTCGATGCGCAGCGCTGGCCGGGCCTGCAAGGATGGCTGGCACGGTATCTGGCGTCTGATGCCTTTGCTGCCGTCATGCAGAAATATCCGCCGTGGCAGTCAGGCTCGCCAGAGCATCGCTTTCCCTGATCCCACCCGGCCTATGCCCGGCCCAATGGCCGTTCCGCGATTGCCGCATTATCCAGACGCACGCCGCGCAGTTCTGCACTGTGAAGAACCGCGTCATATAACGAGCGATTGCGCGCCAGCAGCCGCTTGAAGCGTGTTTCATCCAGCGACAGAAGCGAGGTATGGCTGATCGCGCTGATCATGGCGATGCGAGGCTGGCGGGTCAGAAGTCCGATATGCCCGAAGAACTCGCCCCGGCCAAGCCGAAGCTTCTGGCCCTTGCGCTCCAGCTCGACAGCGCCTGATGCAATGAAATAGACGCAATGGGGGACTTCGCCCTTGCGCAACAGCACGGTTCCGGGTTCAACATGATGGGTGCGCAGCGCGCGCGCCAATTGACGCCGCTGCGTGTCGCTCATCCCCTCAAAAAGCGGAAAGCTGCGCAGGAACGCGTCTTTCTGCAGGGCGAAATCCAGACGCGGGCGCGCTTCGACGCGGGCGCGTTGCTCGGACAGGCGGTTAAGAAGCGTCGCATAAAGCTCTCGGCTGATCAGCCCGTCGCTGAACAGGGTTTCATATTCACGCGCTTCAAGGCGCAGCGATGCACGCCGGATAAACCGCCGCTCCATCTCTTCAGCAAAAGCAGGGTATTGCAGTTGCAGCCCTTCAAGCGCGCTGTCGGTGCCTTCCTCGCGCCGGCGCAGCAATTCATGCAGCAGATCCGCAACGCGGCGGCCATGGATGCGCCGGATCTTCCGGTCGATATAGGCGTGCAATTCGCCAAGGGTAAAGCGCTGGTTCAGAAGGATCTCGAACCGTTCTGCGGTCATGCGTTCCAGCGGGCCAGACCAGCGCAGACGATTGTGCAGCCAGACAGCAAGCCTGTACCATCCGCCGTATCCAAGCGAACGCCGACTGGCGGCCCGGTATTCATTCCGCCCGCCGCCGCGTGTCTGCTCTATCAGGCGATCAACGTCAGAAAGCATCCTGTCCACCAGACGGGTCGAGAAGACGCCCTCTCGGAAATTCTCGATGATCAGATCGCGTTCCCGCCCTGCGAGCGCGACAAGCCCAAGCGTGATCCGGTCGCGATCCGCGATTTCCTCGGCGGTTTCAGCCAGTTCAACGGCCTTGTCCAACCGCTCGGCAAAGCGTTTGGCTTCGGCGCGGATCACTTCTTTCGGAAGGCGGTATTCACGGGTTGTTTCGGCAATATCCTCGCGCACGTTTTGCAGCGCAACGGCGATCACCTGATGCGACAGCGCCTGATCCAGTTTTGGCAGGCGCGCCAGCCCAAGCCGGGCAATGATCCATCGCAGCGTCGTCCCCTGCACCAGCAATGTGAACAAGGTGAAGCCAGTGGCCAGAATACCGACCTCGCGCTTGATGGCGGGCGGGACGAGTGCGCTTTCGGTCACAGCCAGCGCCAGTGCCAGCGTGACCGCACCGCGCAACCCCCCCCAAAGGATCGCCGCGCGGTAAGGGGGTTCCACCTGTGGCGAAAGCTTCAGGAAGGAAAGCGCGGGCAACATGCCCCACAGGATGATGGCGCGTGCGACAAAAGCCGCGAGGATGATGATGCCGATCAGGTAGAGATCGTTCATCCTGAGATCCCCCATCAGACGCGGGATCAGCAAGGCGGCAAGAATGAAGATGAGTGCACCCGCCCAATAGGCAAGCACCTCCCAGACCTCGCGCAGGTAGCTCCAGCTTGTGGGGGTCAGCCGGCCCGGCCCGACCAGATTCAGCGTCAGCCCGGCCACAACCACCGCAATGACACCTGACGTCGACAAGAATTGTTCGGCGGCAATATAGGTCAGATAGGGCAAACCAATGCTGATCGAGACCTGTGCCCGCGGAAACCGGTCGATCATCGCCATGAGGGCAATCGCCAGTCGTGCGAACACCAGGCCGACGCCAATCCCGCCCAGCAAAAGCCATGGAAAGATGACGAGCGCTTCCTGCAGGCTTGGGTCGGGGACACCAGACATCACGAATGTCAGGAAAAAGCCGAACAGGGCGATGGCGGCGGCGTCATTCAGCAGGCTTTCGCCTTCGACAATGCGTGTCAGGCGCTGAGGGGCAGCGATGTTGCGGAAGATGCTGACAACGGCGGACGGGTCCGTTGTCGAGACAATCGCGCCAATCAGAAGGCAGGCCGCGAGCGACAGGCTGGTGAACGGGGTCAGCGCATAGCCGATGACAACTGTCGCCACCACAACCGCACCGACAGCCATGACAAGAATGGGAACCCAGTCATCCAGCATGCGCCGTGCATTGACCATAAGCGCGACCTGAAACAGCAATGTCGGCAACAGGACATACAGAAACACATTCGACCGGATTGGCACTTCCAGAAGGCGCCGCAAGACCGGATTCATGGAATCAACATACTGGCTCGACAGGACATACAGCGCGACCGCGCCGATAATCGCGCCGACAATTGCCAGAATCACCGTGAATGGCAGGCGCAACCGCTCGGCCAACGGTTCGGAAATGCCAATGATCAAGAAGAGTGCCGCCAGTGCGCCAACAAGTGCAATGATATCCATAGCAGCAGTATAAGCAGAAACCCGTTAACGCAGAATCCTTAAATACTCAAAATCATGTCGAATCTTTAAAATCCCGGTGGCCGCTTCGTTACTCGGCAGCCAGTGGTGCTGCGATACCCGGCGCACGGCCAAGCGCACTCAACTGCTGGACGACACCGTCCATCACCTTGCAGAAAGCTTCGAAGCCGGTATTCGGTTCAACCCGGCGCTCATCCAGATAAAGGCCACGATCAATTTCGATCTGGATCGCATGCTGCCCTATCGACGGCTGTCCGTGGCGCTGCGTGATATAGGCCCCGGCAAAGGGCGAATTCCGCGCGACGCGCAGCCCGGCCTGCGTGAACACTTCGGCCACGGCCGCGGTGATGGCCGCCTGCGCCGAGGCCCCGAAACGATCCCCAAGAACAATGTCCGGACGCAGCGCGGTATGCTGGCCGTTCATCGTCACCGCATCGCGCGGCATCGAATGCATGTCAAGAAGGATTGCCCGCCCGTGATGGGCGCGCTTTTCTGCCATGAGCGCGGCAAGCTTGTCATGATAGGGATGCCAGTAAAGGCGCAAGCGCCGCTCTGCCTCTGCCTGGGTCAGCTTGCCGCGATAGATCGCGCGCCCCCCGGCCACGACGCGGGGAATCACGCCTAGTCCGGAACTGATGCGGGGGTTGAGGCCCCGTAATGATACACCGGCAATCAGCGCCGGGTCCAGTTCGCTGGCTGCGCGATTGTAATCGACATAGGCGCGCGGCACGGCCCCCAGCAGGACCGGCGCACCGGCTGCACTCGCGCGCGACAGGAAC
>SKWJ01000188.1 GCA_007128995.1 Paracoccaceae bacterium | reverse complement strand
GTCAAAGGTGAGCGCCTCGCGAATCTCCATGACCAGACTCCTTGTGGGTGGATCGCTTGGCAGTTTCCTTTTTCATGTATGGCAGAAAATGAAAACCCCTCAATGCCGGCACTTGGCCTCGTGTTCAGATCTGGGGCGCGATCCGTCGGGCACGAGATAGCAGATCATCCCCGGCAGCGCAAAGATGGGTATGCAGGTCATCAAACCAGTCTCCGCCTCCACTGGTTTGCCTGCGGGCCAGGACGAGTTCGCGCGCTGGCTCAGGCGCGTCAAATCGGCGCAGGCGCATCTCTGGCGCTGCCGCGGCTTCTGCGGGTACTGCTGTTTCAGGCAGGAATGTCAGGCCAAAACCCTGCGCCACCAATCCGCAGAGCGTCGCAAGGGACGAGGCGCCGAGATCAAGCCGTGTTTGACGGCGATCAAGCTGGCACAGATCTAGGGCTTGATCTGCAAGGCAATGACCTTCATCCAGCAGCAGAAGCTGATCGGGGCGCAGCGCCATGGGGCGCAGCGCCTCGGATTCTTTTGCGGACTGCTCAAGGCGGGCCTGCGACCCTGCCAGCAGAAAATGGTCCCGAAACAGTGGCTCCACGTGCAGGTCAGCGCTGTAGACCAGGTCGGCCAGCACGACAGCATCCAGCCTGCCATCGCGCAAAGCCGCCAGAAGATCCGCAGTCTGGGCCTCGCGCAGGCGCAGATCGCGTGAAATGTCGGTTGCCCGCAGACGCGCCAACATGCCACCAAGAAGGTACGGCGCGACAGTCGGGATCATGCCAAGATTCAGCGCCGCCCCAAGTGTTGCATGATGCGCCGAGGCTTCCAGTTCCATTGCCTCGGCCAGCACCCGTTCGGCGCGTTCAAGAACGCCGCGACCCTCGCGCGTCAGCCGGACATCGCGCGGTAGCCGTTCAACAAGCTGCACGCCGAGTGCTGCCTCAAGGTCGCGGATCTGCATCGAGAGGGCGGGTTGGGTGACATTCACCATCTCTGCCGCGCGCCCGAAATTCCGGCATTGCGCGAGTGCGCGAAAATACTGCAATTGCTTGAGCGTGATCTTCATTGCGCCATCACTGTCAGAGTGCTCCCTCGCGGCTATAGGCGGGCGATGCGTTCAGCCAGAAGGGCGAAAAAGCCTTCTGCATCGATGTCACCTATGAACAGCGCATTGGCTGGTCGTTTCGTAACGCGCCACCAATCAGCAACGGTCATGCCAAGGGTCAGCTCGGATCCTGTCTCGATCTCGACATTTATTTCGCGGCCCGAGAATAACTCGGGCTTGATCAGATAGGCGATCGTGCAGGGGTCATGTAACGGCGCGCCCTCGGATCCGTATTTTTCCTTGTCGAAGCGTTCAAAGAAATCCGTCCAACTTGCTACGGCAGGGCCGACCTTGCCAGGCATCGCCCGGAAGGTTTCGACGCGGGCGCGGGTGGTAAGGGCTTTATGCGTCACATCGAGTGGCATCACCACAAGCGGTGCGCCTGAGTCGAAGACGATTTTCGCTGCTTCTGGATCCACATAGATATTGAATTCGGCTGTCGGCGTGATGTTGCCCACTTCAAAATAGGCGCCCCCCATCAAGACGATCTGTTCGATGCGCGAAATGATCTCTGGAGCACGCTGCATAGCGGTGGCTATGTTGGTCAATGGTCCAATCGGGCACAAGGTCACTGTGCCGGAGGGTTCACGCATCAACGTCTCGATCAGGAAATCGACGGCGTGTTGATCCTGCAATGGCATGGCTGGATCGGGCAGGGTGATCCCGTCCAATCCGGTCTTGCCATGCACATGTTCGGCCGTAACCAGCTTGCGCTTGATGGGCGCATTGCATCCTGCAAAAACCCGGATTTCTGGGCGGTTTGCCAATTCACACACGATCCGCGCGTTCTTTGCTGTCAGCGACAGCGGTACATTACCAGCGACACAGGTAATCCCAAGAAGCTCCAACTCGTCGGAGGCCAGAGCAAGAAGGATCGCAACAGCGTCATCCTGTCCGGGGTCCGTGTCAATTATGATCTTGCGTCTCATGCGCGTATCTCCAGTGCAATTTTGCCGTAACATGCGGCAGGTTTCGCGAAGGTGCAATCCATCCTGTTTGCGCTACACTTCGAAGGAATCATTTGACGCTGCCCACGCTGGTGGCTTAAAAAATGAACAAGCGTTCAGTTTATGGGAGGGCTTTGCGCCATGTTCACAGCATCGATGACATTCGATCTGGGTGACGACGTTAACGCGCTGCGCGATATGGTGCATCGCTGGGCGCAGGAGCGCATCAAGCCGCTGGCGGCAGAGGTGGACCGCTCGAACGCATTTCCTAATGAACTCTGGCGCGAGATGGGAGAGTTGGGCCTTCTGGGAATCACCGTCCCCGAAGAGATGGGCGGCGCCGGCATGGGTTATCTTGCGCATGTGATCGCCATCGAAGAGATTGCCCGCGCTTCTGCCTCGGTCTCACTGTCTTATGGGGCGCATAGCAATCTTTGCGTGAACCAGATCAAGCTCAACGGTAATGATGCTCAACGCGCGAAATTCTTGCCCAAGCTGATCTCGGGTGAGCATGTTGGCGCGCTGGCCATGTCCGAGGCGGGCGCGGGGTCTGACGTGGTCGGCATGAAGCTGCGCGCCGAAAAGATGAATGACCGCTTTGTGCTGAACGGAACCAAATACTGGATCACAAATGGCCCGGATGCGCATGTCCTGGTTGTCTATGCCAAAACTGATCCGTCGGTGGGGTCAAAAGGGATCACGGCCTTTCTGATAGAGAAAACCATGACGGGGTTTTCGACAAGCCCGCATTTCGACAAGCTTGGAATGCGCGGGTCCAATACGGCAGAACTTGTCTTCGAAGATGTCGAGGTTCCGTTCGAAAACGTGCTGGGCGAAGAGGGCAAGGGCGTTCGGGTGCTGATGTCCGGGCTGGATTATGAACGTGTCGTCTTGTCGGGAATCGGCACCGGGATCATGGCGGCCTGTCTGGATGAGATCATGCCATACTTGCGCGACCGTCATCAATTCGGCCAGCCGATTGGCAGCTTTCAACTGATGCAGGGCAAGATCGCAGATATGTATACGGCGATGAACTCTGCCCGCGCCTATGTCTATGAGGTGGCGAAAGCCTGCGACCGGGGTGACGTGACGCGCGCTGATGCGGCGGCTTGCGTCCTCTATGCATCGGAAGAGGCGATGAAACAGGCGCATCAGGCCGTTCAGGCGATGGGCGGCGCGGGGTTCATGAATGACAGTGCGGTCAGCCGTTTGTTCCGCGACGCAAAGCTGATGGAAATCGGGGCAGGCACATCGGAGATCCGGCGTATGCTGGTCGGACGCGAATTGATGGCGGCGATGCGGTAGAGCGGGGCAGTCCGATGTTCGACACACACCGCGCCATCGCGATTGGAGATCACTTGCCACTCCTTGCCGGTTGGTTGGGTTGGGCGGTGCTGGTGATCGAGTTATTTGCGGTCGTGATCCTTTTTGTTGGGCTGGCGCGGTTTGCCAAAGGATATCTCAGCAGTGAGTTTGCAGGCTCGGACATGGTGGCGCGGACGACGCGCGCCAATCTCGGCCGGATCGTGCTTGCCCGCTACATCCTGATGGCGTTGGAGGTGTTCATCGTTGCGGATATCCTGATGACCCTTCTGTCCGCCTCGCTTGAAAGCCTGCTGTTTCTGGCACTTCTCGTGCTGATACGATCTGTCATCAGTTACTTTCTGGAACACGAAATTCAGCAGATCAGGAACGAGGAGAACGACTTGTGATACGGCCAGTCGCGGTTCTGCAATCATTGCCGTGCAAGGGAAGTGCGCGCACGCGCATCGGGGGCGACGATAAGCGGCGCGAGGGCATGATCGCCCCGGAGCTCAGCAACATGCACTGCGATCTGAGACGTCGGAGGCGATGGACTGATGTGCGGCGGCAGTCTGTCACTGGCGGATATTTGCGTCGCGGGCATGGCAGGTCCGCCGCGGGCGGGGCCCAGTATCGCTGCGTGATGGAACCGACGCGTGGCTATGCGCTGCAATTGCGGCCCGATATCAGGTGCGAATGATATCGGTCGGGAACTGCGCGCAGTAAGAAAGACAAAGGATGTGACGGCATGAAGCTTCAATCTTCGATCCTGACCGGGTCCGAACTGTTCCGGACCAATCGTGCCGCGCATGAGGCCGCCCTGGCAGAGGTCGAGGCCGCACAGGCCCTCGCGCGGGCCGGCGGCGGCGAGAGACCGCGCGCGCGCCATGTCGCGCGCGGCAAAATGCTGCCGCGCGACCGGGTCGCCAATCTGCTGGATGCGGGATCGCCCTTCCTCGAGGTGGGGCTGACGGCTGCGCATGGGCTTTATGGAGGGGCAGCGCCTTGCGCCGGGGTGATCGCAGGTATCGGCCGTGTGTCCGGGCGTGACTGCATGATCGTCTGTAATGACGCGACAGTGAAGGGCGGCACATATTACCCGATGACCGTCAAAAAGCATCTGCGCGCGCAAGAGATTGCTGAAGAGAACCATCTGCCCTGTATCTATCTGGTGGATTCGGGTGGCGCGAACCTGCCCAATCAGGACGAGGTCTTTCCTGATCGTGATCATTTCGGGCGTATTTTCTACAATCAGGCGCAGATGAGCGCGAAGGGGATCGCACAGATTGCAGTGGTGATGGGGTCATGCACCGCCGGCGGGGCCTATGTGCCGGCGATGTCGGATGTGACCATCATCGTCAAAGCACAGGGCACGATCTTTCTTGCTGGCCCGCCACTGGTGAAGGCCGCCACCGGAGAGGTCGTGACCGCAGAGGATCTGGGCGGCGGAGAGGTGCACACGCGGCTGTCCGGGGTTGCTGATTATCTGGCCGAAGATGACGCACATGCGCTTGCACTGGCGCGGCGCGCGGTCAGCCATCTTGGCGATCCAGCGGGCTATGCATTACAGCGTCAGCCAGTCGAGGCCCCCGCCTATGATCCCCAAGAGCTACTTGGTGTCGTGCCAGCGGATCTGCGAACCCCTTATGACATCAGAGAGGTGATCGCACGGCTGGTCGACGGGTCGCGATTTGATGAATTCAAGGCGCGCTTTGGCGAAACTCTGGTGACTGGCTTCGCGCATGTGATGGGCTGGCCGGTTGGGATCGTTGCCAATAACGGCGTGCTGTTCTCAGAAGCTGCTGTAAAAGGCGCTCATTTTATTGAGCTCTGCTCGCAGCGACGCATCCCTCTTGTTTTCTTGCAGAATATCACCGGGTTCATGGTCGGGCGGAAATATGAGAATGAAGGGATCGCGCGCCACGGCGCCAAAATGGTGACCGCTGTCGCCACGACATCAGTTCCAAAGATCACAATGCTGGTCGGGGGAAGTTTCGGTGCTGGGAATTATGGTATGGCTGGGCGGGCCTATTCGCCGCGGTTTTTGTGGACATGGCCGAATTCGCGGATCTCTGTGATGGGAGGTGCGCAAGCCGCCGGTGTGCTTGCAACCGTCAAGCGCGACGCGACTGAGCGCGCGGGCCAGGACTGGAGCGCAGAGGAAGAAGCTGAATTCAAGCGGCCAACGATCGAGATGTTCGAGCGTCAGTCGCACCCGCTTTATGCCAGCGCGCGGCTTTGGGATGACGGGATCATTGATCCGCGGCATTCCAGACAGGTGCTGGCTTTGTCGCTTTCTGCAAGCCTGAACACCCCGATCCCGGATACGCGATTTGGCTTGTTCCGCATGTAGCGGTGGCTAGGCTGACTGTCACTGAGCAAGGAAAATCTGGCATGTTCGACAAGATCCTGATCGCCAATCGCGGAGAAATCGCCCTTCGCATCATGCGTTCGGCGCGTGCGCTTGGGGTGCGGACAGTGGCCGTCTACTCCGATGCAGATACCCGTGCCCAGCATGTGAGCTTCGCTGATGAGGCTGTGCATATCGGTGGGTCTGCACCACGCGACAGTTACTTGCGCGGCGATGTCATCATTCAGGCAGCGCTGGATCGGGGCGCACAGGCTATCCACCCAGGCTACGGATTTCTGTCCGAGAATCCCGATTTCGTGGATGCTGTCGAGGCTGCGGGTCTGATCTTCATTGGACCCTCTGCCGATGCGATCCGCGCGATGGGGCTGAAGGATGCCGCCAAGGTCCTGATGGAGGGCGCAGGCGTGCCTGTCGTGTCGGGATATCATGGCAGCGACCAGGATGCGCAGCATCTGGCCGCGGCAGCCGATACGAT
>SKWJ01000330.1 GCA_007128995.1 Paracoccaceae bacterium | reverse complement strand
ACTGGGGCGATATGACCGAAAAGCAGAACGGACTGAAGCGAACACCGCTTCATACGCTTCATCTTGAACAGGGCGCGAGGATGGTGGCCTTTGCCGGCTATGACATGCCTGTGCAGTTTCCGATGGGTGTGATGCGTGAGCATCTTCACACGCGAGAGCATGCAGGATTGTTTGATGTCAGCCATATGGGACAGGTCATATTGCGCCCGCACGACACGCTTGCTGCAGTAGAATCCGCGCTCGAGGCATTGATGCCGGTTTCTGTTGCTGGTCTTGCACCCGGCCGCCAGCGTTATGGGTTGCTTACCAATAATGCAGGGGGCATTTTGGATGATCTGATGTTTGCCAACCTCGGCGATCATATCGTGATGGTTGTAAATGCCGCCAACAAGCAAGCGGATATCGACCATCTTCGCACCAACCTGGCATCAGTTGCCAAGGTTGACGAGGTCACGGATCGGGCGTTGCTGGCGTTGCAAGGACCCAAGGCCGCAACCGTGCTGGCATCATTTGTTCCGCAAGTCGAGCGCATGCGCTTTATGGATTTCGAGAGATTCGACAGCCCTTTCGGTACACTCTGGATCTCGCGCTCCGGCTATACTGGTGAAGATGGTTTTGAAATCTCCGTGCCGACAGCAACCGCAGAGAAGCTTGCACGCGCACTGCTAGAGGCGCCCGATGTTGCGCCGGTGGGGCTTGGGGCACGCGACAGTTTGCGGCTGGAAGCAGGGTTGTGTCTGCATGGCCATGATATCGATCAGTCAATCTCTCCCTCGACTGCGGGTCTTGGCTGGGCCATCCAGAAGGTGAGGCGCAAAGCCGGTGCGCGCGAAGGTGGGTTTCCTGGCGCCGCATACATCCTTCAGGAACTGGCAGACGGACCGGAGAAAATTCGCGTCGGGTTGCGCCCGGATGGCCGTGCCCCCATGCGTGAAGGCACTGTCCTTTGGGACAATGCCGAAGCCGGGGCCAAGATCGGCCGGATTACATCTGGCGGTTTCGGCCCATCTGTCGGCGCACCAATCGCCATGGGCTATGTGCCTGTCGCAGTCTCAAGGCCCGGAACCCGTCTATGGGGTGAGTTGCGCGGGAAGCGCCTGCCGGTTACCGTCTGCGAACTTCCGTTTCGTCCATCCACTTACAAGCGCTGAGGAGCGTGTCTGATGAAATACACCGAAGAACATGAATGGCTGCGTGTCGAGGGCGATGTTGTTGTCGTGGGCATCACCGAACACGCTGCCGAACAGTTGGGTGATGTGGTCTTCATCGAATTGCCGGAAATCGAGGCGACTGTCGCACGCGGCGATGAGGTCTGCGTGATCGAATCGGTCAAGGCCGCGTCTGACATTCTGGCTCCGGTCGACGGAGAGATTGTCGAAGTGAACGCTGCCCTGACAGAAACCCCCAGCCTTGTGAACGAGGACCCCTTGGGCGATGCCTGGTTCTTCAAGATGAAGGTTGATGATCTCTCAGTGCTGGACGATCTGATGACCGAAGACGAATACAAGGATTTCCTTGGCTGAAAGCAGTGAATGGGGCGGCAACATGTTGCCCCATTTCCCGAAACGCCGCGCCAGGCTTGCGCAATTTATCCCGGACAAACATCCTCTTGGAAGGTCGTGCCCGATGACATTTACCCCTGCCACCTACAACCCTTATGACTTTGCAAATCGCCGCCATATCGGCCCGACGCCCGAAGAAATGATCGCGATGCTGGATGTGCTGGGCTGTGAGACTCTGGAGCAGCTCATCGACGAAACCATCCCGGCTGACTTGCGCCAGGCCAATGCGCTGACATGGGCCCCGCTGTCAGAAGGCGAACTGCTGGCAAAGCTGCGCGATGTCGGGGCGAAGAACAAGGTCATGACCTCGCTGATCGGGCAGGGGTATTATGGCACGGTCACACCGCCCGCAATCCAGCGCAATATATTCGAGAATCCGGCTTGGTATACGGCCTACACGCCCTATCAGCCCGAGATCGCCCAAGGGCGTCTGGAAGCTCTGTTGAACTTTCAGACGATGGTGTCAGATCTGACGGGATTGCCTGTGGCCAATGCGTCTTTGCTGGATGAATCGACGGCCTGTGCCGAAGCCATGGTGATGGCGCAGCGGGTCGCGAAGTCCAAGGCGAAGGCGTTTTTCATTGATGAAAATTGCCACCCGCAGAATATTGCGGTCATGCAGACCCGCGCCGAACCTCTTGGCATAGAAGTGATTGTCGGCTCTCCTGCCACGCTTGAGGCAGACACGGTTTTCGGCGCCATCTTCCAGTATCCGGGCACATATGGGGATTTGCATGATTTCTCCGATGCTGTCTCTGCCTTGCACGCCGCGCAGGCGGTTGCGATCATGGCCACGGATCTTCTTGCTCTGACTCTGATCAAGGAACCCGGTGCAATAGGGGCTGATATTGCCGTGGGCAGCGCGCAGCGTTTTGGCGTGCCGATGGGGTACGGCGGCCCGCATGCGGCCTTCATCGCTTGCCGCGATGCCTTCAAACGCTCTCTTCCCGGGCGGATTGTCGGTGTCAGCATCGATGCGCGCGGGAATCAGGCTTATCGACTGAGCCTGCAGACCCGTGAGCAACATATTCGGCGCGAGAAAGCGACCAGCAACGTATGCACCGCACAGGCACTCTTGGCTGTCATGGCTTCGATGTATGCGGTATTTCATGGTCCCAAAGGCCTGAGGGCGATTGCCGAGCGGGTTCATTTCCTGACACAGCGCCTTTATCATGCCTTGCAGGCTGCAGGCGCCGAGGTCGTGGTGAAAGAGTTTTTCGACACGATCACGGTCGAGGTCGGTGTCGGGCAGGCTGGTATACTGGCGGCTGCGCGCGCTGAGGGGTTGAACCTTCGCAAGATCGGCACAACGCATGTCGGGATATCGCTGGATGAAACCACAGACGAGCGGGTGCTTCAGCGCGTGTTGATGGCATTCGGGATCGACGGTCTGCCGCCACATCGGGCGGCGCTTGGCTTCTCTGAAGGTTTCCTGCGGCAGACAGACTATCTGACGCACCCGATTTTCCATATGAACCGGGCCGAAACAGAGATGATGCGGTATATGCGTCGGCTGTCGGATCGGGATCTTGCGCTTGATCGCGCCATGATCCCGCTCGGTTCCTGCACCATGAAACTGAATGCAGCTGCCGAGATGATGCCGCTCTCATGGCCTGAATTTGCATCCTTGCACCCGTTCTGCCCGCCAGATCAGGCCATGGGCTACGCAGAGGCGATCTCGGATCTTCGCGCCAAGCTGTGCGAGATAACTGGTTATGACGGAATGTCGATGCAGCCTAATTCCGGTGCACAGGGTGAATATGCAGGATTGCTGACAATTCAGGCATATCACAAGGCCCGGGGCGAGCATGAGCGCGACATCTGCCTGATCCCCATGTCCGCTCATGGTACAAACCCTGCTTCTGCCCAGATGTGCGGGATGAAGGTTGTCGTGGTAAAATCCTCGGCCAATGGCGATGTGGATGTCGATGATTTCCGCGCCAAGGCTGCGGAAGCTGGTGATCGACTGGCGGCATGCATGATCACCTATCCCAGCACCCATGGCGTATTCGAGGAAACCGTGCGTGAAGTCTGCAAGATCACACATGATCACGGTGGTCAGGTCTATATTGACGGCGCAAACCTGAACGCGATGGTCGGGCTCGTCAAACCTGGTGAGATCGGTGGTGATGTCAGCCATCTCAATCTGCACAAGACCTTTGCAATCCCCCATGGCGGCGGTGGCCCCGGCATGGGACCGATCGGAGTGAAAGCGCATCTGGTGCCATTCCTGCCCGGTCATCCCGAAACCGGAGGAGAGACGGGCCCTGTGTCTGCAGCCCCCTACGGATCGGCGTCGATCCTGCTAATCTCTTGGGCATATTGCCTTATGATGGGCGGGCCCGGGCTGACTCAGGCAACCCGCGTTGCGATCCTGAATGCCAATTACATTGCGGCACGCTTGTGGGGTGCATATGATATCTTGTTCATGGGCAATAAGGGAAGAATTGCGCATGAATGCATCCTTGACACGCGCCCCTTTGCAACAGTCGGGGTGACTGTCGATGACATTGCCAAACGGCTAATCGACAATGGGTTCCATGCGCCAACCATGAGCTGGCCTGTCTCGGGAACCTTGATGGTGGAGCCCACAGAATCTGAGAGCAAAGTTGAGATTGACCGCTTCATCACGGCGCTGCTGGCAATTCGGGCAGAGGTGAAAGCGATTGAGGAGGGTACCATAAGTGCAGAGGCCAGCCCCTTGCGCCATGCGCCGCATACTGTGGAAGATCTGGTTGCCGACTGGGACCGCGCCTACTCGCGTGAGGTTGGGTGTTTTCCGCCTGGTAGCTTCCGGGGTGACAAATACTGGCCGCCGGTCGGACGCGTTGACAATGTCTTTGGGGATAGAAACCTTGTCTGCACCTGTCCGCCGGTAGAAAGTTATGCTGAAGCGGCCGAATAGCGGCGCTGGCGCGAACAGGTTTAGCCGCGCGCAGGGTGCACGATGTGCGGCCTTGCCGCGCGCGGCTAAACCTGACTGAGACATGATACGTCAGAAAAGCATCGAGGACGGTGCGATGGGACCACGCGGTCACAGCGCTGAGTGTTCAGCTGTTACCGCCTGAGAAACGCCCTGCATCTTCTGCCGCGCGCCGCAATGCCCGTGATTTGTTGACAGTTTCAAGATACTCGGCCTCTGGGTCACTGTCATAGACAACCCCGCCACCGGCCTGAATGTAGAGCGTTTCATCCTTCAGCACTGCCGTACGCAGACAGATACACATATCCATCTCGCCATTGGCTGCAAAATACCCCGCACCGCCCCCATAGACACCGCGCTTTTCTGGTTCCAGCTCATCAATGATCTGCATGGCCCGGACTTTCGGTGCGCCAGAGACTGTGCCCGCTGGCAACCCGGCAAGAAGCGCAGAAAGTGCGTCTTCCTTGTCATCAAGTTCGCCCACGACATTGGATACGATATGCATGACATGGCTGTAGCGCTCGATGATGAATTCCTCTGTCGGACGGACGGTGCCGATCTTGGACACTCGGCCCACGTCATTGCGCCCAAGATCCAGCAGCATCAGATGTTCGGCCAGTTCCTTCTGATCTGCCAGCAGGTCTGCTTCGTGCGCGCGGTCTTGCTCTGGTGTTGCACCGCGCGGCCGCGTTCCAGCGATCGGACGGATCGTGACCTCACCCTCGCGCAGACGCACAAGAATTTCCGGGCTCGCGCCTATGATCTGAAACGGCGCGCCGCTTGCAGAGAAATCGAAATAGAACATGAAAGGCGACGGATTGGTGCGCCGCAATGAACGATAGAGAGAAAAGGGTGGAAGCGCGAAACGTTGCGCCCATCGTTGAGACGGGACGACCTGAAAGATATCACCCGCACGGATATAATCTTTTGCCTTTTCGACAGCGTTCAGATAGGCGGTTTTCTCAAAATTCGACTTGGGTTCTCCGATAGGGGTCACATCGCTGCGCAACTCCCTTGGTGCCTGAGGAACTGCACGCTCAAGATCGCGCACGGCATCCATCACGCGCTCGGCAGCCTGTGCATAGGCGGCCCGGGCTGACAGGCCGGACGCGACCCAAGCTGGCGCAACAACGATCACTTCACCCTTGACGCCATCAAGCACCGCAACCACTGAGGGGCGCAGCATCACTGCGTCAGGAACGCCGATCGGATCAGGGTTGATCCCCGGCAAATGCTCGACCAGACGGATCATGTCATATCCAAGATACCCGAACAGCCCAGCCGCTGCTGCCGGAAGGCCATCAGGCATGGCGATGCGGCTTTCAGCTAGCAGGGCGCGCAATGTCTCCAGCGGGTTACCTTCCAGCGTCTCCCATGCCACCGTATCAAAGCGCGCGTTGCGATTGATGCGGCTTTGATGCCCATGGCATTCCCAGATCAGATCCGGCTTCATGCCGATCATCGAATATCGGCCGCGCAGTTCTCCGCCTGTGACCGACTCGAGTATGAAACTGTCGCGGCTGGCCCCGGCCAGTTTCAGATACAGCGAAACGGGCGTGTCTAGGTCTGCGGCAAGGCGCGCATAAACCAGTTGGTTCTCACCGCGCGCATATCCTGCCTCAAACGTCGCGAAATCAGGGGTTAGCTGGGACATGGCTGCTTAGAAACTTTCCTGCACAGCGGTGATCATCTGCTGGTTGATCTGTATTGGGGT
>SKWJ01000427.1 GCA_007128995.1 Paracoccaceae bacterium | reverse complement strand
CCGGTTGTCGTGACCGTGATGGACCGCACCCGCATGGCCGATTACATGGGAATTGTGGGCGAGTTGCGCGCAAATGGCATCCGCGCCGAGATGTATCTGGGCAACCCGAAGAATTTCGGCAACCAGCTCAAATATGCCGACAAGCGCGGTAGCCCCATCGCGATCATTCAGGGCGAGGATGAAGCCGCGAAAGGTGTCGTGCAGGTGAAAGACCTGATCCTTGGTGCGAAGCTCGCACAGGATGCCAGTCTGGAAGAATGGAAATCTCAGCCCGCGCAGGTGGAAGTCAAGCGTGCTGATCTGGTCGCAACAGTCCGCGAGATCATGGGACGACACGGATGACACGGGCAGAGCAGATCGCGCACGCCCTTCTTGCAGAAATGCAGGCGGCCGGCGCCATGCCCGTGGCCACCGATATTCTGCAACCCGCCGAAACCTTGCTGGATCTCTATGGCGAGGATATCCGCGCGCGCGCCTATGTGACCGATGACCCTGCCGTCGGCGAGATGATGCTGCGCCCTGATTTCACAGTCCCTGTTGTGCAGGCGCATATGCGCAGCGGTGCCGAACCTGCACGCTATTGCTACGCCGGGCCTGTATTTCGCAAGCAGACCGGCGCGCGCGCGCGGGAATATCTGCAGGTCGGATTCGAGCTTTTTGACCGCAATGACGCCGCGCAGGCAGATGCCGAGGTGTTTGCCTTGTTCTCAAGGCTGCTACACGCGCATGATGTCCGGCCTGTCACGGGGGATATCGGAATTCTGAAAGCCGCAGTGGCGGGGTTGCAGACAACCGAGGCGCGCAAATCGGCGTTGATGCGCCACATCTGGCGCCCGAAACGCTTTCGCGCGCTTCTGGAACGCATGGCCGGACGTGGTTCTTTGGCGCAGGCGCGCGCAGAGCTGGTAAATAGCCTGCGCCAAGCGCCAGCGGATGAACTGATCGCTGCGGCTGGACAGCTGGTCGGGATGCGCGACGCGCAGGAGATTGCAGCGCGTGTGACCCGGCTTGTTGATGATGCAGACACAGCGCCGATGTCGCAAGAGCAAGTCAGCGCGCTCGAAGGGCTGCTGGCGCTGTCGGCGCCTGCAACAGATGCATTGGCAACGCTGCGCGGGTATGACTGGCCGTCAATCGCACCAGCGCTGGACCGGCTTGAGGCACGGCTGGACGCATTGGCGCGCACCGGGGTTGATCCCGCTTCATTGCCGTTCGAGGCAAGCTTCGGTCGTACGACGATGGAATATTATGATGGGTTCGTGTTCGGATTTGTGGGGGTGCGCGCGGATCTGCCCCCTGTGGCGACAGGCGGGCGGTATGATGCGCTGACCACAGTTCTGGGGCAGGGCAACGCGATTCCGGCGGTGGGCGGTGTCATCCGGCCCGAGATTCTGGCGCGACTGGAGGGCGTCTGATGCAGGTGAAACTCGGTGTGCCTTCCAAGGGACGGTTGATGGAGAAAACCTTCGACTGGTTCGGGCAGCGCGGTGTCAGCCTTCGACGCACAGGCGAGGCGCGGGAATACGCAGGCGCCGTCGAGGGGGTAGAAGGTGTCGAGCTGGTGCTTCTCTCGGCGTCAGAAATTCCGCGAGAGCTGGCGGCAGGGCGCATTCATCTGGGTGTAACCGGGTCCGATCTGGT
Source organism: Paracoccaceae bacterium (assembly GCA_007128995.1). Lineage (GTDB taxonomy): Bacteria > Pseudomonadota > Alphaproteobacteria > Rhodobacterales > Rhodobacteraceae > Roseinatronobacter. The sequence continues at coordinate 4,561 of SKWJ01000427.1, read as the reverse complement.
GCGCGAGGACCTTGCGGACTGGGCGGGTCAACTGGTCGAAATGGTGCCGATGGGATTCGGCCATGCTGATCTTGTTGTGGCTGTGCCCAAGGCCTGGGTGGATGTCGAGACGCTGGATGATCTTGATGCCGTCGCCGCAGCCTTTCGCGTGCGGCACGGGTTCCGGCTGCGGATCGCGACAAAATATCACCGGCTTGTCAGAGAGTATCTGCGCGCGCATGGGGTGGCCGACTATCAGCTTGTCGACAGTCAGGGCGCGACCGAGGGGACTGTGAAAAACCTGACGGCAGAGGCGATCGCCGATATTACCTCAAGTGGTGAAACGCTCCGGGCCAATCATTTGAAGATCCTGTCGGATCCACCCGTGCACCAGTCGCAGGCAACGCTCTTTGCAACGCGCATGGCGGACTGGTCTGAGAATCAGGCAGTCCTTGCGGCCTTCGTTGCGCGCCTTGGCATCGCGCTTCCCACGGATTTGAAGGTCGGGATCGTCTCTGCGGGGTAGCGCGCCAGTTCGCTCAGACCGCTTCAAAACCAAAATCGCGCGGAATTGTGTTGCGCCCCTCCAGCACCAGATCGGCCATAAGTGTGCCAAGTGCCGGGGCCATCGCAAAGCCGATCTTGAAGCCGCCATTGAACACGAAATGTCCGTCGCGTTCCGGCCATGCCCCCATCAGCGGTGCGCGTGATGCCGCGCGCGGTCGCACGCCAGCCCAACGTTCGATCAGCGCGGCGTTGCCAAGGCTGGGACAGACCGCAAGCGCGCGGGCGAGCAAGGCGTCGCATTGCGCATCAGTTCCTGTCGGGTCGGAAAAGGCGCGCTCGCTTGTCGAACCGATGGCAACAGTTCCGTCTGCATGCGGGACGATGTGCAGGCCATCGGCGAAGATTTGCGGCGCTTGAGGGCAGGCATGGCGCAGCAGCACTGACTGACCCTTGACCCCGGTTCCAACGGGCCGGTGCAGGGTGTCTGACAGGTCCTGAAGGCCTTCATACCCGGTTGCCCAGACGACGGGGCCTTGCGCAGGATGATTGCCAAACAGGATCTCGCCCTTCAGGGTTTTCACTGCCCCTGCCAAGGCACGCACGGCGCGACGCGGGTGCAGGCGGGCGCTGAGCGTGTCATAGATCACCCACTGTTCCCCCCCGGAAAGCGGTAGACCGGGTGCGGACGCCGCGCCGATAACCTGCCAGTCTGCGAAGCCTTGCCAAAGTTCCTTGGCCTTGATGGCACGGGTCTGGGCAAGGTCCAGACCGGCTGCCGCGACAGGTTGCACCCGGCCAAGGCGTGCATAGCCGGGATCTTCGCCCGAGAGCGTGCCGACCTTGTGCCAGAAGGTTTCGGCCATGCGCAAGGCGTTGAACTGGAGAGCTTTCTTTGCATTCCAGTTTTCGGGAACATGCGGCGCAAGGGCGCCAACCAGTCCACCGCTGGACCCTGCACCGATATGGCGCTTTTCAATCACGCGCACCCGCGCGCCGCGCTGCGCGCAGATCAGTGCCAGTGAAAGCCCGAAGACACCCGCCCCCATGATCGTCAGATCGGCCATTGTCATTTCTCCCCTGTCTCGGCACAAGATGTCTCAAATTGGACTTAGCGCAGGCCGTCATGGACAACCAGCAGGCAGAGATCGAATGGCGCGATGGGGCAATGCCTGTTGCGACCCGGTTTGATGACCCTTACTATTCTCTGCAAAGCGGTCTGGAAGAGACGCGGCATGTGTTTTTGCGTGGAAATGATCTGCCAAATCGTGCGCGCACGGGATTCCATATCGCCGAACTTGGCTTTGGGACGGGGCTGAACCTGCTGGCGACGCTTGAGGCTGTAAAAGACAAGCGAGCGCCCATCTATTACACCAGTTTTGAAGCCTATCCGATGTCATGTGAAGATATGGCGCGGGCCTTGGCGGCCTTTCCGACACTTGATGCGGCGCCGTTGCTGGTTGCCATCGCACATGGCAAAACCAGTTTTGAGTTGGGCCCGCTGCGCGTGTCGCTGCTGCTCGGTGATGCCCGCGAGACCCTGCCGAACTGGCCAGGCTGCGCGGATGCATGGTATCTGGACGGGTTTGCCCCTGCAAAGAACCCTGAACTCTGGGGCGAGCGCCTGTTGGCCGAGGTTGCGCAACATACGGTGACAGGCGGGACATTTGCAACCTATACAGCCGCCGGTGCTGTACGGCGCGCCCTGTCGGCTTCAGGATTCGAGGTCACGCGTTGCCCCGGTTTTGGCAGAAAGCGCCATATGTCAGTGGGGCGCAAGACGTGACCGAGCAGAACAACATGCTGGGGATCTGGCTGATGACGGCCACGGCTTTCATCTTTGCCCTGCAGGACGGTTTGTCGCGTCATCTTGCGGGGGAATACAATGTTCTGATGATCATCATGATCCGATACTGGTTTTTTGCCAGTTTTGTCATTTTTGTCGCTGCGCGAAAGGCCGGGGGCCTTCGCAAGGCCGTGGCGACGCGACAACCATTCGTGCAGGCCTTCCGGGGGGTCCTTCTGGCGCTGGAAGTCTGCGTGATGGTGACGGCCTTTGTGATCCTTGGTTTGGTGGAAAGTCATGCTGTCTTTGCTGTCTACCCGCTGCTGGTTGCTGCACTTTCGGGCCCCATCCTTGGAGAAAGGGTCGGCTGGCGGCGCTGGGTCGCCATCGGCATCGGGTTTCTGGGCGTCCTGATCATTCTTCAGCCGGGATATGGGGTATTTCAGCCTGCAGCACTTATACCGCTTCTGGCAGCGTTCCTGTTTGCGGTTTACGGGCTGCTGACACGCTATGTCGCACGTCAGGACAGCGCGGCCGTGAGCTTTTTCTGGACTGGGGTTGCGGGCGCCGTGACAATGACGCTGATCGGTATCTGGTTCTGGGAACCGATGCTGCCCGGGGACTGGGTCTGGATGGGATTGCTATGTATGACCTCTGCGTTCAGCCATTTCTTGCTGATCCGGGCCTATGAAGTGGCCGAAGCCAGCGCAGTGCAGCCATTCGCCTATCTGCAATTGCCCTTTGCTGCAGCGTTGGGCGTCCTTGTATTTGCCGAGGCCCTGCGCATGAACGTGATCATCGGTGCAGGTGTCGTCGTCGCTGCGGGCCTTTTCACCTTATGGCGTGCCCGCCTGCGCAACAGCTGACCGCACAGCAACCACCTGGAGTATCAGGGATGCGCACCCGGAAGCCGGGTGCCCATCATAGACTCATGCATCCAGATTTTCGACGCTCAGTGCATTCTTCTGGATAAACTCGCGCCGAGGTTCCACAACGTCGCCCATCAGCTTGGTGAATATGTCATCAGCTTCCGCAAGATCGTCGATCTTCACCTGCAACAAGGTCCGCGCTTCGGGGTCGAGCGTCGTCTCCCAGAGCTGATCCGGGTTCATTTCGCCCAAGCCCTTGTAGCGCTGCAATGAGAGCCCTTTTTCGCCCTCTGCAAGAATGGCTTCAAGAAGGTCGACTGGCCCATAGATTTTCTGTTTGCGATCGCGGCGCACCAGTTCGGCAGGTTTGCTGTAGATTTCCTGCAGGCTTTCGGTATGGCCCGCCAGACGTCGCGCCTCTCCCGAGCGCAGCACAGCACCGTCAAGACGGCGTACTTCCTCGACTCCGCGCAGGATCCGCGACAGACGCAGACCGCCATCCTGCGTGGGCCTGCCCTCCCATCCGCGTTCATATTCTGCTGCAATCAGATCCAGCCTTTCTGCAACACTATCCGCCAGTTCCTGCGGATGCGCTGCCAAGGCTTCGGTCAGCAAGGCGCCTGCGATGGTTGCCTGTTCCAGAATGTGTTGGGGGTAATGCGTCGGAAATGCCTGCAGTGAGCGGCGGATGGCGCGTGCTTCCTTGACCACGCGTGCAAGGTCTGCGGCCACGATCTCTTCGCCAGAGGCCAGCTTCAAGCCTGCCCCTTCCACGCCCTGCGCAATCAGGTAATCTTCCAGTGCTGGCTTGTCCTTCAGATAGACTTCGGACTTTCCGCGCGCGACCTTGAACAATGGCGGTTCGGCAATATAGAGATGCCCTGCCTCGATCAGTTGCGGCATCTGACGGAAGAAAAAGGTCAGAAGCAATGTCCGGATATGCGCGCCGTCCACATCTGCATCGGTCATGATGACGATCTTGTGGTAACGCAGTTTGGACAGGTCAAACTCATCGCGTCCTATTCCGGTTCCCAGCGCGGTGATGAGCGTCCCGATTTCCTGACTCCCGAGCATGCGATCAAATCGTGCGCGTTCGACATTCAGGATCTTGCCGCGCAACGGCAGCACAGCCTGGTTCTGGCGCGAGCGCCCCTGTTTGGCAGATCCGCCCGCAGAGTCGCCCTCGACCAGAAACAGTTCTGACTTGGCGGGATCGCGTTCCTGACAATCCGCCAGTTTTCCGGGAAGTGATGCTACATCAAGTGCCGTCTTGCGCCGCGTGAGTTCGCGCGCCTTGCGCGCCGCTTCGCGTGCGAGCGCGGCTTCGATGATCTTGCCAACAATTCCACGGGCATGTGCGGGGTTCTCCTCGAACCATTCTGAAAGCTTCTCGTTGACGAGACTTTCAACAGCCGGACGCACT
>SKWJ01000135.1 GCA_007128995.1 Paracoccaceae bacterium | reverse complement strand
GCTGCTCGGCACGCAGCGCCGGGTTGGGCCCGCCGATGAACACTGCGAAATCCCGGCACTCGGTCCAGGTGCGCGGCCGGATGGCGTCGACCGCCAGCCCTTCGATGGCCAGGTCCCCGGCTTCGAGGTCGAAGAACAGCGTGGTCGAGTTCAGCAGCGTCCAGAGCAGGCTGGTCTTACCGATGCCCGAGCGCCCGAAGATCACGCCCTTGATGCCGCGCAGTTCCGCCATGCGCTGATCGGCGGTGATGATGGGGAGCGCGCCGGTCATGCCAGCACCTCGCTTTCCAGCGCGCCATGCGGCGGGCGGAGAGGGGACGTGGTGCTGGAGACGCAACCTTGGGCGACAACGGCCTCAAAGAGCAGATCAAGCCGGTCAGCCTCAGCCAGGCATTCCATTCCTTTCTGGCGCATGAAGCGGCGCGCGGCATCGAGATCATCGGGCGCTGTGATCAGTTCGGCGACAGGAATTTCCTCCTCGCGCTCTGGCACGAAGTAGGACGGTCGCTGCAGAGGTGCGACATACGGCCGAAAGGTGGGATCAATCTCGCCAAAATTGGCCTGACCGTCACAGCTCTGCGGGGCGCGCAACACCCGCTTCACCTCCGAGATGCAGCCGGTCCGCAGGATTTTCGTGGCCCCTTCGGTCTCTGCAGCCAGCGCCGTCTCCGGAAAGACATCCCGCAGAATATCATCGACAATGCGCGGGGCGCTGCGGCCGAGGCGGGCCGCGGATTGCCAGACATGCGTTGCGAAATCGGGAGTGAATCTATTCGGCATTTGCGGCCTCCAGGAGTGTGGTGAGAACGTCCCGGCCGCGGTTCATCTTGGCGATGCTGCGGGTCAGCATCGGCCTGTCCACGTAACCGGAGAGGATGAAATCGACCCCATGCTGGTCGAAATGCTCGGTGATGCGCTCGCAGCAGCTGTCGATCGCGGCCACCGCATCGAAGGCGGGGTTGGGTTCGTGGATCGGATTGGGTCCCCGCCTGCTCTTGCGGCGCTGGGGGCGCAGACCCCGCATGGCGGCATCGACCACCATCTTGCGCAAGGCCGCGCGGGAGGGTTCCTCGCCGTGTGCCAGGCGCTCATCCAGTGTCCGCCGTACGATGCCGGGTTCAGCGGCTTCGGCGTCGCGTAGCTGACGGGCGTCGTGGATCTGGTCGCGGCGCATCCCAAGTTCGGCTGCTGAAGGGATGTTGTGGTCTGCAACATCCCTCGGCATCTGTCCTCCGTGCCGGTGAACCTCACCCCGCGCCTGCGCGGCGTCGTATTCATCGGCGAGGCGCCGCTTCGCTGCGGCCTCGATTTCCAGCGCATCGGCCTGCGCGCGATGGGCGGCGGCGACGAGATCGTCATGGGCGCCCTTGGCATTGCGAAGACGTGCGGCACGCTTGGCAGTGTCATAGGCCAGCCCCGCAGCCTCGCGGGCCTCCAGGACCTCGGCGGCGGTCTTGGCGCCAGCCAGCATCGTGGCCGCGCGATCGATCAGGTCGGGCAGGATGGGTGCCGGGTCAGGGATGGGGGCGAGCGCAGTCATTGCGCGGCCTCGTTCGGCTCGAGCGCCACCTTCAGCGCGCCGGTCTGCACGGTGCGGGCCGGCTCGAACCCCTTGCGCCATGCCTCGGGCAGTGCTGCGTACTTGCGTTCCGCCACCTTCAGCGTGGTGTCGATGAACTCGGCCGGGTCCTCGCCGGAGGCGGCGATGCAGGCGGCGATCTGCGCCAGCCGCTCCTGGTCCCACTCCACCCGCTTGGGCAGATCGGCAACCACGGTGAATTCGCCGTCCACCAGCCGCACTGTTCCGGTGTCCTTGCCGCAGGCGCGGCGGGCCTCCGCGGCGCGATTGGCGTAGCGAACCTCCAGCGCGGCGTTGAAGCGCGCATTGGCGGCCTTCAGTTGCCGCGCGGCATGATCCAGGTCGCCCTGCAGCCTTGCGAGCATCTCGACCGGCAGCTCGGCGAGCTCCCCGGCTGGCAGGTTGATCAGCTCGTCGACGCTGGGGCTGTTAGCGGGGAATGGCATTTAGGGGTCTCCGTGATCGGCAAGGCGGGATTGGAAAGCGGGCATCAGGCGGCAGTCCGACCACTCGAATCAGTGGCGTGGTCGGGCTGCCCCCCATCCGCGAGCAGAAGCGCGGAGAGGGAGATGGCGGCGGCCTTCGGCTTGGGCCGGGCGACGGCGATGTAGGCGAACTGGTCGGGGCCAGTGCGCTCCTGCACTAGGTGCACGAGGCCCTGTTCAGCGGCCCAGAAGGCGCGGGACCCAAGCCGGACCAGATCCGCCCGCTGCTGGTCCGGCAGGTGGCTGAACATCGGGAAGGTATCGAGGACCAGAAAGCCACGATGGTACTCCAGCCGGTCGCCCGGCACGGCCTGCGCCACCCAGGCGCAGAACTCGATGTCGGTGAGCGGTCGCCGCGCGCGGACCGTGATGAAGGGGTTGGTCTGCATGAACATGATCTCCTCCTCTGACCTCTACTCAGGCCGTCGCGAGATCGTCCCAGGCGGGACCGAGGCCGTGGGCGGTAAGGACGAGACGGAGTTCGGCCAGGCGGCGGTAGAGCCCGGACCGGCTGCCGAAGCCCTCGGCCGCGAGTGCGCTGACGGGGCGATGCGCCAGCGCTGCACAGAAGCGGCGGTCCTCGGCCGGGAGCCGCGCGAGGGCGGCCTGCATGGCGTGGTGAAGCTCGGTGACGGCCGCGGCGCAGCGGGTCTGGCCGTGCCAGGCTGCAAGCCCGTCGTCCTCGGTCAGCGTGTCGCGGACCGGCTCACGGGTGCCAGAGAGGGGCACCTCGAGCGAAAGGAGCGAGCCACCCTGCGCACGGCGCTGGCGGTGATGGCGCATCGCGATGCGCGAGGACTGGTTGCGCAGGACGACGTTAGCAAAGGCGCCAATGCTGCCACGTGAGGGATCGTAGGCGGGCAAGCGGCGAAGGAGATCGACCAGCAGCTCCTGGCCCAGATCCTCGCGCTCGCCGAACGGCAGGCGCAGCTTGCGCCAGAGCCTTCGCGCCGCCGCATCGGCTTCGCGGATGATGGCTTCAATGTCGTCGGGGGAGAGTTTGATCTGCATCGCTGTGCACCTCGGTCATCGTTGCTGATGTCCGCAGGCTGCCAGCCGCCGAACCCTGCTTGGTGGGCAAGACGTGGGTGTTACGTGGGCGGAGTGTGGGAAATACCCCGGCCGCAACAAGCCAGCTCTACCTGCGGTCGCCGAATTTATCCGGCGTTACAGGTCTGGATGACGTTGGCAGCGTTGCGCAGCTTATTTCGTGTGCAACGACGGCCCACGTAGATCGAGTATAGGGCGCGGCTTCCCTTCCTCGTCAAAGGTTTTCGACCAGGCCTCGACCTCTTTCTCGAAGTCATCGTTGGGAAACCAGCGCATGACCGTGCTGGGCGCTACATCGAATGCCTTCGCGAGCATCCTGAAGCTTGGCTCGATGCCCTGCGCCTTGAGTTGCGCACCCACCATGATGGCGCGCCAGCGCATTTCGTGAGCTCGTGATCCCTGTTCATACTCCGGATTGGATCCACCCAGCCGCTCGCGAATCAGAACGATAAGGTCTCGGGGAATATGAAGATTATCGTTCCAGCTAAGTGCGTCCAGCATGCATGTGACGAGCCAGTTCACCAGCTTGTCGGGAACGGCTAAACCCCTCCGAATCAGATGCGTCTCACCGCTCTTGCTCAGCTGTTTGGCTTCAATCAGTTTCTGCATTATCAGCAAGGCCAGCTCGCTGATCGCCTCAGGATCGGCATCCATCACCGACGCGACAAGCTCAGGCTCGAAGCCGTACTTCTTGAGTTCTGGCTCCAAATAGAAGAGCTGTTCCATACCGCCTATGACAGCAACCTCGATCTCGGCGTCTGAATTTTCGCGCCTAAGCCTGAGGTAATGGTCGATGGTAGGATCACGTTTGTAGGCGCGACTAATCGCGTTGAAACCACCATCATCATCGCTTCCATAATTTTCCAATTTTTCCTCCGCTCTCGGATTCGTAGGTATCGGTAGTTATAAAGCCAGCTCGATCTGCTCAGGAAGTAGCATGAGGCGATAGCCATTCGGATTTCGCCGGTTCTCGATGAGACGACGAATGCTTTTGGGATCAGAGCTTCCTTCAGCTAATGCGTCTCGCAACGCGCGCACTGGCTCACGTACCTCCGATGAAATGCGATGAACTCCTTCGCCCCAAAGTTTCTTTTCGATCTGTCGATTTTCGACTGTAGCGGGGGACATCAAGGCGGCCGATGACAGTATTAGCAGCAAATCAAAGCTCTGAGCTGAAAGCACCTTGATCTGACCGTCCAGAATCACGCTACGTGCCGCCCGATGGACCACCAGGCGCGCCCTGCAAGCCTGAACCGGATCAAACATTGAAGTCTCAACAGCAAAAAGTGCACCGTCAGCCGTAAGCTTCAGGCATTCGAAGGTGGCAACTAGGTGGAACTCACTCTCGCGAAAGCGAAGGGCCTCGGTTGGCGAAAGCGCCGACGCCAACAACGTCACCGGCATGGACCGCGCGGCAGCCCGGACTGCCCAGCCAAGTTCCTCTCGCAACAAGGCACGACGCGCGAGCACCAGGAATATCGCTCTGGCGGATGGCGTCGAACCAAGGTGCCATACGCCGTCAAGGATTTCGGAAGGCTCGCTGCTAAAGCCTGCAGCCCTACCAATCTCGCGAGCGAGCGAATTGCAGTTCATCCGGAAGGTGCGCAGGTCGTTATCAGTCAGAATTACATCCTGTCGGCGATCGAGAGGACACTCAGCCCGAAATGCATCGCCCGCTTTCCGAATCGGTCGACAGGGAAGACCGCACTCGCAGGCATCGCAGACCTCCCAATCGGAAAGCGGCGCCTGCTCGATGAGGATGCGCTTCGCCAGCAGCCGATCGAAGGCTTGACCGAAGAAGGGCGCGGCAAGCTCGCCCGGCAGGATCGCGTCGTCGCCGGCCTCACTCAGCCGCGCCAACAAGCTCAAGATCGTCTCGGTCATTCACCAGCCCGTTCCGTTCGATCAGTGCCATCACCCGTGCCTCATGCTGGGTGCGACGGAACTGCACGACGCTGGGCGGGCGCAGCTTCACGGTCACCTGCGGCTGGCGCTTGCCCTCGCTCCTGAACAGGACCCGGAACACGAGCTCGCCCAGCCGCCAGGGGCCGTGGAACGACACCGGCGTGCTGGAGAAATGCTGCAGCGCATCGCCGCCAAGATCGCGCGACCGGAGCGTGCGCACCACGCGGGGATAGCCGTTCTTTCCAGGCGCCATCAGGTCGACGGCCGCTTCGATGATCAGCACCTTCTCGATCAGCGGATCGTAGGCGGCATCGAAGGCGAAGCCCGGTCCCGCCAGTTCGGCGGGGCGCAGCGTGTAGAGGTCCTGCGCGTCGTCGCCGTCGAAGAAGCCGGGTCTGTCCAGGATGATCGATGCAAAGAGTTCCGCAATCTCGGGCTGTTGCGCCTTGCGGACGCGGGCCAGCCGCAACATGCCGGTATGCTCGGAATAGCGCAGCACCGCGTGGGAGATCTGCCGCACGCTGATGACCCGTTCCTGCTGACCCTCCACGACCGGCATGGTCGAGACCGTGGAGCCATGGCTGATCACGACATTGATCTCGTCGCCGTCAACGTAGTCGCCCACCCGGCAGTAGTCGCCGAGGAAGGCGTCGCGGAACAGCTCGGCGACGGCCGTCCGGAACGCTTCGATCTTCTCTTCCGTCAGATCAATCGTGACGCCCCGTTCACGCCCGGCGTATTCATGCAATCGATCCGCGGTGAGCATCGCCATGTGGTCGGCGGCCGAATCGAACAGATCGGGATGCTCCAGGAACACCCGGAGTGCGATGTGCTTGGGATCATGAGCCTTGTTTGGCGCGGCCTCGTCACCTGTCTTAATGTCGGGGAAGAGATCGACGCCCTGACGGTCGGCTTGGGTCAGAATGACCTCGAGGCCACGCGCGTCGCCCAGTTCGGCGATGCGGTGCAGGTCGCCGCGCAGGCCTTCGGGATAGCTGTCTTCGGAGCCGGCCAACAGGTCGTGCAGCGCATCGCGCGCGAGCTCCTCCTCCTGATCCAGCAGGTCCACGGAAAAGCTTCTGTACTTGCCGGCGTGCCGCGCCAGCAGCGCCTTCATCAATGGCAGGTCGACGGTCTTGATGAAGCGGGGTTTCACGAACTTCTTCAGGTTGCCAGCCACGACGGCCTCCCCCTTTTCCTACACTACACGAGTTCTTGCTACGTTCTCGT
>SKWJ01000353.1 GCA_007128995.1 Paracoccaceae bacterium | reverse complement strand
TCCACCTCTGCACTCGCGGCATTTGCGTCAAACCGGGCCGTGGCCCGCGCAAGCACCCGTTCAATCCCGGCCGGATCGCGGCCGGTTGCGCTGATCTCAAGATCCTGTTCGGGCAAACCAGCCGGGCGTTGGGCCGTCAGATGTATCACGCCCTCGCGCAGAGCAGGAGGGGCCAGAACCAGAGGAATGTGCGACGTCTCGAAGACAGTCAAGGTACCACGCGCCTGAAGATAATCTGTCAATTGCGCGCGGTAATCATGTTGCAACCCGTCTGACACCCAGTAGGTGTCAAACTGATCCGGCAGGGTTGCCGTCCACTCCAGCAGACGCTCTTCATCGGCAACAAATGGGGCAGGCACAAGGCCGGGTATGCGTTCTGCCCAGTAATCGGCCGCCCGGAACGGGGTCTGGCTTGATGGCAGGTCTGTCAACGACACGACGGCGACCGGCCTGTCGGCGCGCTGCGCTTCTGCCAGAACCTCTTCGGTCCGGGCAAGACGGCGCGGCCAGTCGCGCGCGCTGGCCCAGCTTGCATCCAGAACGATCAAGAGCGGTCCAGACCCGTCGCGCGCTGCCTGCGGATTCAGAATCGGCCCTGCAAACCCGAAGATCAATGCGGCGACAGCAAATGCCCGCAGCAACAGCAACCAGAGCGGTGTCTTGTCAGTCTCTGTCGTTTCATCGCGCAGACCGATCAGCAGCGCCACCCCGGGAAAGCGGCGGATAACCGGTGCCGGGGGCACGGCCCGCAACAGCCACCACAACAGCGGCAGCGCAACCAGAGCAGCCAGCAGCGCAGGCGTTGCAAATCCGATAGGGCCGATTGTGAACATCAGCGCGCGCCCCTGGCATCCAGCCCCTGCCACAGCCACATCAGTGCCGTTGCAGCCGGTTGCTCGGTATGGTGTAGCAATACCTGCCAACCTGTTGCTCGTGCCAGATTGGCCAGCATATCACGCCGCTCTGCCAGCCTTGCACGATAGCGCGCCTGCAAGTCATTTGCGCGCAAGGTCTCATGGCGCAGCGCACCGGCCATGGATTCGAATATCGACCGGCCTTGATAGGGAAACTCTTCTTCTGCCGGATCCAGCACCTGAACAAGCGCACCGCGCACACCGCGATCCGCCGCCCGTCCGACAGTTTCCGTCAGATCCTTGGGATCGCCCAGAAAGTCGGACAGGAAAACGGCCTGTGAATGTGCAGGCAGGACACAGGGCGCTGGACTGCCGTAATCGTCGCGCGCGGGAGTGTTGATCAGCGTCATTGCAAGCGGGTCCAGTTGTGCGCGCCCAGATCGCGCTGGCAAGTCGGGCAACAGTCCAACGCGCTCGCCCCCTTTCAGCAGCACCACCGCCAGTGCCAGACCAAGAAGCCGCGCGCGCTCTGCCTTGGAGCCGCGCGTTTTATGTCCGGAAAACTGCATCGCCTGCGACTGATCCACCCAGAGTGTCACGGCCTGTGCCGCCTGCCATTCTGTCTCGCGCACGAAATGCACATCGGCGCGGCCAGAGCGTCGCCAGTCAATGCGCGCCCCCCAATCAGACGAGGTGGCTTGTCGGTATTGCCAGAACTCATCCCCCTGCCCTGCGCGCTTGCGGCCATGCGCGCCCGGCAGGACCGACGCGGCAAGGTGCTCGGCCTGCGCCAGCAGTGCAGGCAAAGGCGCCGCCAACCCCTCTGCCGTGGTGCGAAGTTGGGCGGGGGTGGATGTCACGCAGCCACCTCCAGTTCTGTTGCCGTTGCTGCAACCTGATCAATGATTGCCCCCAGATCTTCACCGCGTGCGCGCGCAGCAAAACTCAGCGCCATGCGATGCGACAGGACTGGCCGCGCCATGGCCACAACATCTTCGACTGAAGGAACAAGTCGCCCTTCAAGCAGAGCGCGCGCGCGCACGGTCAGCATCAGGGCTTGTGCGGCACGCGGCCCCGGCCCCCAGCTAACCGCATCCCTGACAGCGGCATGTGCCTCGGGCTCTTGCGGGCGGCAGGCCCGGACCAGATCCAGAATGGCCTCAACCACCTTGTCACCGACCGGCATACGGCGCAGCAACTTCTGTGCAGCCAGCAATTCGGCGGCTGTGAAGACGGCATGCGATCTGTCCTCATGCTCGCCCGTGGTTGCGATCAGAATATCGCGTTCCGTGGCGCGGTCAGGATAGACAACATCAATCTGGACAAGGAAACGGTCCAGCTGCGCTTCAGGCAACGGGTAAGTGCCTTCCTGCTCGATCGGGTTTTGGGTTGCAAGCACGTGGAAGGGCTGTTCAAGCAGATGATGCGCACCGGCGACGGTGACTTCACCTTCCTGCATGGCCTGAAGCAGTGCAGCCTGCGTGCGCGGACTGGCACGGTTGATTTCATCTGCCATCAGAAGCTGACAGAAAATCGGACCGGGCACAAATCGGAAGGCGCGCTTACCATCTTCGGCAACATCGAGGATCTCAGAGCCAAGAATATCGGCTGGCATCAGATCCGGTGTGAACTGTATCCGATTGCCCTTGAGGCCCATCACCGTGGACAGCGTGTCAACAAGCCGCGTCTTGCCCAGACCCGGCAAACCGATCAACAATCCATGGCCGCGACACAGCATCGCTGTCAGGGTCAGATCCACAACGGTTTTCTGCCCGATGAAGCGCCGGTTGATGCTGTCACGCGCATCCGCGAGCTTTGCGCCCAGTGTCTCGATCTCGGTTATCAGGTCATCTTCGGTGCTCATCTGTCGCCCCTCGTGGATGAAATTTTGCGCCAACTTGCTATATTACATTGTGAGACATATCGCATGGGCAACCAATGGCAAAAAATCATGAGTGAACAAATTACCGTGACACCTTCGGCCGACGCGCTGGCGCAAGCCGCATCTGCGGCAACGCGCGGCAAGGGCTTGCCGCCAGTGCATTTGTGGGACCCACCTTTTTGCGGCGATCTTGATATGCGGATCGCGCGCGACGGGACGTGGTTCTACGCTGGCACGCCGATAGGTCGCCCCGCACTTGTCCGGCTGTTCTCGACAATCCTCAAATATGAAAACGGGCGCTACTATCTTGTGACGCCTGTCGAAAAAGTCGGGATCAAGGTCGACGATGCCCCATTTGTCGCAGTCGATTTCACGGCGGAGGGTGCCGGAGAAGCGCAGCGGCTGACTTTTGTGACCAATGTCGGGGATGAAGTCGTGGCCAGCGCCGAAACTCCGCTGCGGGTGGTGCGCGACCCCGAAACCGGAGAGCCCGCGCCCTATGTCATGATCCGCGCCGGGCTGGAGGCCCTGATTGACCGCAAGAGTTTCTATCGCCTGATCGAACTGGGCACGACTGCGCGCCATGACGGCGAAAACTGGTTCGGCCTGTGGTCTGCGGGTGTCTTTTTTCCGGTGATCCCAGCAGCAGAACTTGATTGACGCCATCCCTCGCTCAATACCCGCAGAAGGGGCCGCATCGCATGGGCGCGACACCGCCAGCCGAACCGACATAAAAAATTTGTCGCGGCAGGTGTTTGCATTATTTTACACAACGCAGGCGGGAAAAGGCGCGGCTTGGAAGACTTACTCCTCGTTCCCTCCTTTCGGTCGTCCGTTTTCTGTCTGCACCCTTGCAAAAGCAGCATTTTTTTCACATAAGGCAGCAAGTATCTCAGGAGTGTCATCATGCGCGCACGCATCTACCGACCCGCTCGCAACGCAATGCAATCGGGAAGCGCCAAAAGCAAGATGTGGGTTCTTGAATTCTCGCCCTGTCAGGCGCGGAAAATTGATCCGCTCATGGGCTGGACAAGTTCAGGTGACATGGACAGTCAGGTAAAGCTACGCTTTGAGGATCAGGCCAGTGCAGAGGCTTATGCAAAGGCCCATGGGCTGGAATACACCATAATCAGCCCCAAGACCCGCCGTCCGAACCTGCGTCCGGGCGGGTACGGAGATAACTTCGCGACCAGCCGCCGGCAGGTCTGGACACATTGAAGGACGTGTGAAACGGTTTAAAGTTAGCACGAAATCTGGGTAAAGAACCCGCGGAAATCAGTATATGGCGATCTGAACCGATTCATCATCTAAATTTCGACGGCAGTACGGTTCGCATGCGTGAGGGTCGCAAGGCGTCGCTCAAGCGGATACGGCTTCTGACTCCGGCGCAGCAAATTCAGGGTTCGCGTCCTATACGGCAGGAGCGTGTCGGTGGGTGACTGTATAAAGGGCATATGAATGCGCAAAACGGCAGTTTTTGCTGCGCACCTTGTCAAGAGTTAATTTAGAATTATTTCAGGTTTTCTTGCAAGATTTTGATTTCATAAGAAATACTTTGGTTTCGTGGCATTTGACGATCACGCCCGCCAGGAAACTGCCGAACGATCGCGATCAGACCCCGGAACGCCTTTGAGCCTGATGGGAATGCCTGCGGAAGCCCCCCGTCCAGAAACTCCGGTCCTCAGAATTCGCGGACTTCCAGACAAATCACCTCTGTCCTCACGCCCGCATAGGCATAGACGGCTTTCGCCAGCCTCCCCGCACCCTTGTCAAAAGTAATGAAAGCCGCACAGCGGCTCGCGGCTTCGATGTGCTGGTAATCGCGGAATTGACCCCGAAAGTGCTTCTCGCGTCGTGCCCTTCCCTTTTTGCTGACACGCGGGTCTCGGACAATCCCCAGTATGAACAGAAGGAAAGCGAACCCCGCCAGACTTCCCTCCTCACGTCCATCTACATCCGCCCAAAACCTGCGAGGAAAGAGATTCTCGAACTGTTCCTGCTCGGCATGGTCCAACCTGTTGAACACCCACTCGACGACCTGATCGGCCGGGACTGCATCGAGTTGCGCATAGTTGTCGGGCAACCGGGCGCGGATGCGATCGAACCAATCATTCCGTTCACCCCTGATGTTTTCCAGAGGCATTCCGTTCATCGCCTCGAGAATGGTTCTTTTACCCTCGATCAACCAGTCCTGCATTTCTGACGGCAGTTCCCCCTCAAGTGCCCCCCAGAATTCCTCAATGTCCTGAACCATCTCTTCGCGAAGAGGTGCTGCGTCCACCCCGTCCAACCAGCCCATCGCGAAATCCATGGGCTTCAGGAGATCTTCTACCCTTCGGGACGCTTCATGCGAGATGTCAGGACTTGCAAGGATCAGTTCCTCGGCCCGACCCGAGGAAAGAGTAACACTGTGATCACCAGCGGCGCATGGTTCGATGAACCACGCCGACAGGGCATCAAGCGCCCGGACAAAGGCGTCAGGCTGGCCCGAGACCCGGCACTCATCGACATGGATCATAGAGTAAACAAACACGGCCCCATTCGTGCTTAGCTGGCTCAGGATGCCTCGCATGTGATCAGCTAAAGGGTCACCCTCTCGCATCTTGCTGAGGACATTTTGATCAAGATAAACCATCCGTGGATTATTCTGGTTTTCCGGACCGCTCACCCCATCACCCCCACCACATCCCCCCGCAGATAGACCGCCCCGAAATCCTGCCCTGCCGGCGAGAACGGGGTGATCCTGCGTGCAGTGAGAAGCCCTTTCAGGGTATTGCGGTGCTGTCCTGTCTCGGCCGACAGGGTCATCAGGGTCACGAAGCGGCGGTGAAACGCCGCCATATCCTCGGGCGTCATCCTATATTGCGGCCGGCCCGCCCGGGGGTTGATGATCTGATAGGCTGATACTTGACCGGCTTCGATCATGGCCTGAAACACCCCGCCATCCCGCAGCCCGATCGACTTCCCGAACTCGGCCGCGGCCATGCTGCCCGGGACCTCTTCCAGAACCTCATCCCGGGCAGCACGGGCCGGGGCGGCCAGCACGTCCACCTCCAATTTCGGAACCACGATCCCGTGGAACCCGGGCACACCGGCCCTTTGCCCGACGGTCAGGCGTTGCTCGCGGATCGCTTGCACCAAACCCGCCAGATCGACCCCGCTGCGCCGACAGGCAAGAAGCAGGGCTTCCCAGTGCTTGTCCTTATCCTCCACGGCGATCGCGCCGTCAGACAGCTCGGTCACAAGGGTCACCCCGTCAGATATGCGCCGTGGGTTCTAGACCTTCTTAACCCGCGTCTGGGGCTTCAGGACCCCTGCCTCCGTCAATGCTTCAAGCTCCATCTTGGTCGCGCTCATGGCGTTACGCATGGCGATGGGGCCGACAAGGGTCGGGATCTCCGCCAGTAATCCGGCCTGGGCCTGCGCATCAAACAGTCTTGGGCTGTCGGGTCGCGGATCGTCCTCCCGGAGAGACCCGGCCTCGATCAGGAAAGGCTCCAGCACCTTGGCCCCGATCCCGGTTTCCACGGC
>SKWJ01000166.1 GCA_007128995.1 Paracoccaceae bacterium | reverse complement strand
GTGCAACATGCCGACGCGGGCGTTTGCGCGCAGCGTGACATCCTCATTAAGGACAGCCATTTCATAGCCTGCCCGGCCTTCGGATTTGATGAACCTGCGGCTCTGATTTCCCACGCCCAGATCCTGACTCAGACTCAGGATCCATCCGCTTGTTGGGTCAATCCCGACATTTCGGGTGTCAATCGCATATGTGTAGCCAAGCGAACCGGTAACCGAACTTCCGGCCTCCTGATCCTCCACCAGCCGCCGCGATGCTGTCTCGGTGTCAAGACCCGTCAGTCGATCAAGAACAAGCCCCTGCCGCAGCTGAAGCCGCGCAAATTCACCCACTGGGAAGCCGATCGAATTGTTCAGGAAAGCCTCGCGCGTGTCGAAATCCGAAAAGAAAGTCCGGGTTTCCCGATATCCAACCCCGAGAGAGTAGCTGAGATCCCGATCCAGCAGGGCAGGTTCCGTGAATTGCAACGAAATGTCCCGCGACCCGCGCACCGTGTTGAAGCTCACCAGCAGTTGCTGGCCACGGCCAAGGAAATTCTGTTCCGCGAAGGAAATCCCGAACCCGACGCCCTGCTCCCGGCCATAGCTGACCGAAAAGCCAAGCGACCCGGTTGTGGTTTCTTCCACCTCGACATCGACAATTGCCTGATCGGACGCAGAGCCTTGACGCGGCTCAACAGAAACCTCCGAGAAATATCCCAGCGCACGGATACGTTCTGCCGCCTCGCGGATCTCGCGGGGGTTGAACGGATCACCTTCGGCCGAAACGAACTGACGGCGCACCACTCGATCAAGGGTCGTCGTATTGCCCTGAATATCGATCCGCTCGACAAAAACGCGCTCGCCGCGCACAATCGCGAATTCCACGTCGATGGTCTGGGTACGGTTGTTGCGGGTGAACCGTGGCTCTGCCCGAATGAAGCGCAGTCCCGAGCGTTCGGCAACCTGCTCAAGACGCGCGATGTTCTGGTCCAGCACCGTGGGCGAGAAAATCGTTCCCGGGCGCAACCGCAATGCACTCTCATACTCTGCGGCATTGATCCCCTCTACCTCGCTGACAACCGAGATATTTCCGAACCTGTATTGCAGCCCTTCCCGAATGTTGAAGGTCAGGAAAAACCGATCCCTTTCACGGGCAAGTTCTGAACTGACGGACAGGATTTCGAAATCCACATAGCCCCGCGACTGATAGAAATCGGTCAGCAACTGACGGTCGAACGCGATGCGCTCGGCGACAAAGGTGTCACGCTGGACGATCCAGCGAAAAACGCCAGCCTGCTTGGTGTTGAGTACCTGACGCAACCTGTAGCTGGAAAACGCGCGATTGCCGACAAAGGACACGCGCTCGATCTCGACAACATTTCCTTCACGAATCTCGAAAGCGAGATCCACACGGTTGTTGCCACGCGGCAGAATGCGGGGGGTGATTTCGGCAGCGCTGCGGCCGCGCTGCGCATAGAGCTCGGCAATCGCGCGCACATCAGCCTCGACCTGCGAAGGCGACAGGACGCGTCCGCCCCGTGTCTGCACGACAGTATTCAGGGCTTCATCATTGACGCGCCGGTTTCCTTCGAAATTCACAATGCCGATGATCGGAAATTCACGCACCCGGATGACAAGCGTATTGCCGCGCGGCTCGAAATCGATCGTCTCGAACAATCCCGAGGCTGCGATATTGGAATAGGCGGCATTCACCTGACCGGCTGAGACGGTTTCGCCCCTGCCAAAGCCCGCAAGCCCGAACAATGTCGAATCATCGACGCGGATATTTCCTTCAATCTCAATGCTGTTGAAACGGAATGTCTGCGCTAAGGCAGGCGCGCTCATCATGACGCTCAGCGTTGCGAACAAACAAAAAACCGCGACCGAAAAGTCACGCAAGCGGCGCGCAGCACCGCGTTTGCACGATGGCACCATCATGAAAAATTTGCGCATGTCTTGCCCCGCATTACCGCTTTTTTATGGTTTTGTGAGTATCGGGTCATCGCAGCATTGTCAAAGCAATCGCAACGGGTAAATCCACAGAGTGGCGGGCTGTAGCAGCAAGGACCCGGTCAAGGGCGACAACTGTGCCTTTCGCGCCACGCCATCCCGGAAAGGAAACGGCTTAACGCTGGGGGCCGTCTCATCAGTCTGAATATCAGCGCGCCGCGCAGTTCGACAATCTGAAACCGGCTAGCAGGTCAGATCATTGAACAGCGCAAAGACAAACAGGGACAGAACAAGCGTCAGCCCAATCGTGATCAGAATCTGCATGGCCTTGTCACCTGCCGGTCGCCGCATGACGGCCTCGTAGGCGTGGAAGACCAGATGCCCGCCGTCAAGCGGCGGAATCGGGAACAGGTTGAGCAGGCCAATTGCGACAGATAGCACTGCGATGAACCATACAAATTCTACAAACCCATCGCTTGCCATCGCAACCGAGGCTTCTGCGATGCCGATCGGACTGGACAGGTTGCAGGTGCTGATCTGACCAACAACCATGTAATACAACCCCTCCAGCGAGGTGCTGATCACGCGCCAGACCTGGGTTGCCGCCTGCCCTGATGCCTCGACCAGCCCCGGCGTGCGTGTTCCGTATTCGAACACTGCACCAGAAGTAAGCCCGATCAGGTAGCGCGTCTCAAAACCGCCTCCTGCAAGCGGAATATCAGTGCTTTTCGGCTCCAGCGTCAGGTCAATCAGGGTTCCGTCACGCCAGACCTGCAATTCCAGTGCTGCGCCACCAGACTCGGCAACGATCTCGCGCAACTCGGAGAAAGTTGCGATCTCGGTGCCATTGATTGCGGTAATCACATCGCCTGTCTGCATCTGCGCCGCGCGTGCAGCCGATTGCAACGCAACACTGCCTGCAAGCGGGGGTTGCGGATGGGGACCCGTCACATCCATCACGCGTCCGTCGCGTTCGACCCGGTAACGCAAGACCGATTGCGCGGGCAGTTCTGGCGCACTCATGACAAAATCTGCAAGCGTTTCTGTCTCGACATTCTCGACAGCAAGAATGCGGTCCCCGGGGGCGAGTTCAAAAGGTTGCGCAGGCAAAGGTGTGATCTCACCCACGACAGGCTCATCGATGGCGACACCCTGATACATGATCATCGTCACAAAAACGGCGAACGCGAATATGAAATTGAAGACCGGGCCTGCCGCAACAGTGGCGGACCGTGCCCAGAGCGGTGCGCCATGCATCGTCCGCCTGCGCGCTTGCGCATCCAGCTTCGACATTTCCGCAACATCCTTGCTGGATACTGCCCCGGAATCGCCCGCGAATTTTACATACCCCCCCATCGGGATGGCCGCGACCTGCCACACCGTACCGCGCTTGTCGGTGCCGCTTGCCAGAACCGGACCAAAGCCAATCGAGAACACTTCTGCATGAATACCGCACCACCGACCGACGATGTAATGCCCGTATTCGTGGACTGCGACAATAATCGACAGCACCACGATAAATGCGGCGATCGTGTAAAAGAAATTTCCGAAACTCGGCAGCAGCCCGATCAGATCCAAAGTGGTCCCCTTCGTCCAGATGTCTTAGCTCATACGCAAGACAATCTCGCGCGCCCGGCTCCTCGCCATTTGGTCCATTGTCGTGACGGTTTCAAGCGCGACCACCGGATCTGTCAGGCCAGCGTCGGACAAAAGACTGTCAACCGTGCGCTCGACAAGCGCGGCCATGCCCTGGAATCCGATCTGGCCCGCAATAAACGCATCAAGGGCAACCTCTTTCGCGGCATTGAAGGCCGCGCCAGCATGGCCCCGCAGGTCCATCACCTCGCGCGCCAGGCGCAGCGCCGGGAATCGCTCAGGGTCAGGCGCTTCGAAGCTCAGGCTGCCGATCTGTGCCAGATCCAGCCGTGCCACTGGAAGCTCTGCGCGTGCGGGCCAGTTCAGCGCATAGCCGATCGCATGCCGCATATCTGGCGCGCCGAGATGCGCCATCAGCGCACCATCCCGGAACCCAACCAAGGCATGAACAATCGACTGCGGATGGATGACAGCCTCTATCTGCGCTGGCTCAAATCCAAAATATTCTCGTGTTTCAATAAGTTCCAGAGCTTTATTAAACATGCTCGCTGAATCGATCGTGATCCGCTGGCCCATGTCCCAATTCGGATGGATCATCGCCTGCGCCAGTGTCGCCCGGGCAAGCTTCTCTTTGCTCCACTCTCGAAACGGCCCCCCGGACGCTGTGATGATGACACGTTCGACCTTCGTGACATCCTCACCGACAAGCGCCTGAAAGACGGCAGAATGTTCGCTGTCGACCGGCAATATACGTGCGTTGTGGCGGGCGGCTTCCTGCATCAGCAGCGGGCCAGCCGTCACCAGTGATTCCTTGTTGGCAAGCGCCAGTGTCGCGCCCTGTGCCAAAGCCCGAAACCCCGGTGCCAGCCCGGCGGCACCGACAATGGCCGACATCACCCAATCGGTGGGTCGTTCTGACGCAGCGATCAACGCTTCGGTTCCTGCAGCGACTTCGATTCCGCTACCGGCCAAGGCTTCCTTCAAGTCAGCGTAGCAGTCGTCATACGCGGTCACAGCCAGTTGGGCACGCAAAGCCCGTGCCTGCTGCGCAAGTCGGTCTACGTTGCGCCCCCCTGTCAGGGCGACTGTGGTGATATCCGGGCGTCGGATCAGAAGATCAAAGGTGCTCTCTCCGATAGAGCCGGTCGCACCAAAAACCGAAACACGCATACTCTGCTTCCTTTCAGCTGACCAAAGCTGAAATCAGGCCAAACTCGCTCAGGATCAGAAGCAAGAGTGCCGCCGCGATCATCGCATCAAACCTGTCCATGACGCCGCCATGTCCCGGGATGAGGTTGGAACTGTCCTTGACCCCGGAATGACGTTTCACCGCACTTTCTGCAATATCCCCGGCCTGTCCTGCCATCGCCACCAGAACCGAGACGAGGATCAAGCCCGCTCCTGCCCCGAGTATCCCCATGAACGCCGCCCCGATGAGGGCTGCAAGCGCCCAGCCTGCAATCGTACCAGACCATGTCTTTTTGGGGCTGACGCGCGGCCATAGCTTCGGTCCGCCAAACACGCGGCCAGCAAAATATCCCGCGACATCCGAGCCGATGACCACAAGCACAAGCCAGAGCACCCAGTCCCAGCCATAAACCTGTCGCAAAGCGATCAGGCCCAGCCCGGCGAACAGAATCAGGCCCAGATATCCAAGGGCGAGGACGCGATCTTTCGGAAATCGGAAAGCCAGCAAGGCGACCGCAAGTGCCATCACCCCGATCAGCCACGCACCGCTCAACTGCGTCCAGAACACAAGAAGCGCAACCGCCGCAGTCGCGCCTGCCGCCTCGGCCTTGCCGAAGGGAGCATCCGGATCCAGCATGCGCGTCAATTCCCAGACCATCACCCCACACAACACGCAGACCAGACCAGTGAACACCAGTCCGCCCGCCCAGACCGCGCCGCCCCCGGCCAGCGCCATCAGCATGCCCCAGATCATTCGGTCGCGCAGATCGGCAAACTTGCCCTGCGTGCCGTTCATACAGTTACCCCGCCAAAACGCCGCTCGCGGGCACCATAGGAATTCAGGATGGTCACCATCGTTTCCGGGGTGAAATCGGGCCACAGAACGGGCGTAAAGACGTATTCGGCATAGGCGGCCTGCCAGAGCAGAAAATTCGAAACGCGCGTTTCGCCCGACGTCCGCACGACAATATCCGGATCCGGCAGGAAACTGGTATCGAGATAATCAGAGACGGTCGTGTCACAAATTTCTTCCGGCGCCAGAACGCCGGCCGCCACATCGCGTGCCATTGCCTGCGTCGCCCGTCGGATCTCGTCGCGCCCGCCATAATTGATCGCCACCGTCAGATGCACCCGGTCATTTCTGGCTGTCTCGGCCTCAATCCAGTCAAAAAGGTTGCTGAGTTTCGGGTCAAGCCGGGAGCGATCGCCGATAACGCGCATGCGCACGCCCTCGCGGTTCATGCGCCTGGCTTCGCGTTTGATATAACGCGCAAAAATCGACATCAGCCCCATGACTTCTTCGGTCGAGCGCTTCCAGTTTTCGGTCGAAAAGGCGTAAAGGGTCAGATACCGGATTCCGATATCCGGGCAGGCATCCACCAGTTGCCGGACGCGCTCTGCCCCTTTTCTGTGTCCCACAAGCCGCGGCCAGCCGCGATTGACAGCCCAGCGCCCGTTACCATCCATGATCACCGCGACATGAAGATTGTCCGGTGTCGTGGCCTCTGGCTTCTCGCCGGGCTGATCAAAACTCATTTTACATCCTTCGGTCGTTATCTTTCAGACCTGCATGTTCTCTTCTTGCTTAT
>SKWJ01000481.1 GCA_007128995.1 Paracoccaceae bacterium | reverse complement strand
CAGGCCAACCTGTGCGACATAGGGTGGGCGGTGGCGCGGCAATCCGCGCTTGCCCTCAATGGATTCAATCATCGCCGATTCTTCACCGCAAATATAGGCACCCGCCCCGCGACGAAGTTCAATATATCCCGGCGCTATCAGCGCGGCCTGTTCAAGCGCACTGATTTCGCGGCGCAGAATTTCCAGAACCGCAGGATATTCATCGCGCATGTAGATATAACAGCGCGCAGCTTCGACCGCCCAGGCGGCGATAAGCATTCCCTCAAGCATCAAATGAGGCGTGCGCTCCAGGTAATAGCGGTCCTTGAACGTACCAGGCTCGCCTTCATCGCCATTGACGGCCAGATAGCGCGGGCCGGGGTTTGATCGCACGAAGCCCCATTTCTTCCCGGACGGAAACCCCGCCCCGCCTAGCCCGCGTAACCCGGAGGCAAGGATCATTTCCTGGACGGCTTCCCATTGGCCGTTGCTGCGCAAATCCGAAAGTGCAGTGTAGCCGCCATCTGCCCTATACTGCGCGAAGGTCTGATACTCTGGCAAATGCACTTGCGTGTCGCCCGCCGCAATCGCGGATTCGACTTTGGCCACCGTAGCATGATCAATATGATTGTGCCCAAGTTCCAATACAGGCGCGCTGTCGCATCGCCCCATGCAGGGCGCGCGCACCACCCGCACACGCGCAGGGTCCGCGCCCCTCGACAAGGCGTCATACAATGCCGCGGACCCTGCCAATTCACAAGACAGCGAGTCACAGACACGAATTGTAAGATCAGGTGGGGGTGTTTCGCCTTCCTTGACCAGATCGAAATGTACATAGAAGCTGGCGACTTCCCAAACCTCTGCCATCGACAAACGCATGTCTTCAGCCAGTGCGCGAAGATGGCGCGCTGACAGATGTCCAAATGCGTCCTGAATCAGGTGCAGGAATTCTATCAGCATATCCCTGTCGCGCCGTCGCTCCCCCAAAAGCGCGCGTATCTCTGTGAGGGCTGCATCTTCAAATTGCCGCCCCTTGGGCGTCCACCGCCCCCTGCCGCGGCCGGATTTCCAGATGCCTTTTTCTCCAGCCTGATCGAGTGCCATGCGCCCTACCCTTTGCAATCCCCAGGTTCGACGTGCCAAAGTCACCGATCGTGATCAATATCGAAAAACCGTCCGACGATAGGAAGAGGCTATCAAAGCTCCGTCACTGCTCGGAACACAGACGAACCGCACAGATAGGCAATCAAAACGGAACCGGCGCGGAAATTGTGAGGCCGCGCCCACCATCAGGATGCCGCACCCTGAGGCTTTGTGCATGGAGCATCAGTCGTGGATGCGCGCGCGCGGTCCCTGTCGCGTAGAGCGGATCACCAAGGATCGGATGCCCGATTGCCCGCATATGAACCCGAAGCTGATGGCTGCGCCCGGTAACCGGCATGAGCCGCATCCTTGAGCTCGACACATCGTGACGGATCAACGCCCAGTCGGTTTGCGCCGGCCGTCCGGTCTCGTGGCAGACTTTCTGTCTGGGACGATTGGGCCAATCTACAGAAAGTGGCAGATCAACCGTCCCAGCGCGCGCGGCCACATGACCCGCGACCAGCGCAAGATAGATCTTCCGGGTCTGCCGTTTCTCGAACTGCAGACCAAGATGGCGCTGCGCATGCGGGGTGCGCGCAAAGACCATGACGCCCGATGTGTCCAGATCCAGCCTGTGAACAAGCAAGATTTCTGGAAAAGCGATTTTCAACCGCGCGATCAGGCAATCCTGCATATCTGGCCCCTTGCCCGGCACGGATAGAAGGCCCGCGGGCTTGTTCACGAATATCAGCTCATGATCCTCGTGCAGTATCTCTGGGGCAATATCGGGCGGCGCATAAACGAAATCAGTCATCGCGCCGTCATATCGGTCGCTGGACGGCCAGAATTTCGGCTTGAAACTCGGTCGAATCGTGGTGCAGCTCGTAGGTCACGACACCCGGCAGTGTGGCAAAACCTTGCATCACGACATGTGGGAAGTAACTACTTCGGATCGATTCCAGGCCCGGCAATTGTTGCAACAGACGCGATGTGGCCGATGCGCAGCGTGCAGGCGGGACAGGCCCGGTCTGCAAGGCAAGGGCCTGCGCCATCTCTGCCACATCTGGTGCAACAGCCAACCGCTGAACAACGGCAAAATGCGATGGCCGCACATGACTGGCATAGAAGGATGCGCCAATCGCGGGCGTCATTCCAAAATGCACATCATTGCGTTCCGGGATATTGGCCAATGCCCAACTGCCTGCTGGGTCGAACAACACCCGCTCGGTTGCGTTGATAAACAGTGCCGTGTGATCACCCCGACCTGTAGTGTAATTCATGATTGTCACGAGCGTAAGTTCTGGCGCACCACCATGGTGGTATCGTGCGGCCTGCACAGCCTCATCATTTGCCCATGTCTGTTCAGCGCAGGCCGATAGCAGCAGCAGGATCACGAAAACCAACGCGACCGGCACCCATCGCTGCGCCCAGCACGCCTTGGCTGTCAAGGCCTGGGACAATCTTGTCACGTCAGCGATACGATCAGGAATTCGCCAAGGCCAGGAAAATCAGCACGCCGATGCTGACAGCGCCCACCCAGACTGACCATTTGACAAATCCACTAAAGGTCTTTTCCTGCTCGGAAATGTCCATCTTGCCATGTTCATGTTTCGCCATTTCAGTCTCCTGACTCAGTCTCTTCGGGCAAACCGATAGCGGATCGGCGCGGCTCTGTCACCCCCTTCAAGACGTCCTGTCTGAAGGCCGATCTTCGCTTATGGTTTGCCACAGCCAGACCCCCTCTGCATCGGAAAAACGACGCGCGTGCCCTGCTGCGACAAGATGGTTGAGATGGGCCACTGCCTCGACCAGTGCCAGCCCGTAGACAGCGTCCGTGATTTCGCGTTTGAATAGCGGGGCAAAGCAGTCAGATGCTCGACGCGGAACGCCAAGATGGGCCTGCAGACGCCGCAACGCGCCGTGATGGTTTTCAATCTTCTGTCGCAATCGCAATGGCAAACCGGTGAAAGGCAATTTATGTCCCGGGAGCACCAAATGATCGTCGCGCGCATGCGACTGGAACCGGGCGCAGCTTTCCAGCCAGTCCGCAACGGGATCGGCGTCTGGCTCGGTAGCATAGACCCCAAGATTGGGAGAAATGGACGGAAGCAACTGATCGGCCCCCAGAACCAATGGGCAATCGCGGCTCCACAATGTGACCTGATCTGGCGCATGTCCGTGGCCAAAGCGTATATCCCAGTCCCGTCCTGCGGCGCGAAACACAGCACCATCCCGCAATTGCTGAAAGCCCAAAGGCAGAGGCGCCACGACATCACAGAAATTGAATGGCCGCTCTTGCAGGCGCTGTGACAGGATCGAGCTGTCCATGCCGGATTTGCGCCAGAATTCGGCAGTTTCCGGCAAGGGCCGATCCTGCGCATCCAGCACCAGCATCCGGGCAAACAGCCATGCAGTCCGACTCGTCCACAGCGCGGCACCCTTGCTCTGGAACCAGCCAGCAAGACCGATGTGATCGGGATGATGATGGCTGGCAATGACGCGGTGAACAGGTTTTCCCTGCAATCGCTGCGACAGGATCGTGTCCCAGATCGCACGTGTCTTTGCCGTGTTCATCCCGGTATCGAAAACGGTCCAGCCATTGCCGTCATCAAGAAGATATACATTCACATGATCAAGGGCCATTGGCAGCGGCAGGCGCGCCCAGAATACGCCATCGGCAATTTCCAATATTTTCTCCGCTTCAGGCGTGTCCGGAAATGGATAGCGTAGTCCCGTCAGTTCGCCTGTGCTCATCATGCCACCAGATCGTCATCACTCAACGCATAGAGTGCCTGTGCCCCAGCACGCATTTGCGTCAGCAGCGCGGAATGCTCGGGCAGGATGCGGGTGATGAAGACTTTTGCGAGGCGCGCGCGCACACCGCGATCGGCCTGCGCTGCCTTGAGGTGGAAATGCGCCCCAAGCACACGACCAAAAGCGCGCAGATAGGGTTGGGCGCCGGCATTGCGGTCGTTCATGTCCTGCGCGACCAACCATTCTGTCGCTTCACGAAGTGATTCAGCCGCTTGCCAGACTGGCTCGGCCAGTTCGGGAAGCTGAGCCCGCGCCTTGAAAGCTGCATCCTCAATTTCCTGCAGCAGGCGGAATGCAGCTTCACCGCCATCCATCATCTTGCGCCCGACCAGATCCATTGCCTGAATCCCATTTGTTCCTTCATAAATCGTCGTGACCCGAACATCGCGCAGAAACTGCGCCGCTCCCGTTTCTTCGATAAAGCCCATCCCGCCATGAATCTGAAGGCCGATGCCTGCGGCCTCTACGCCGATATCCGTGCCATGCGCCTTGGTGATTGGTGTCAGCAAAGCCGCACGTGCGGCCCAGTCATCTGCCCCGGTGGCCGTGGCCATATCGATCGCAACGGAATTCGCCAGCGCGATTGCCCGTGCGGCGAAGACTTCAGACTTCATCTGTGCAAGCATGCGTCGCACATCGGCATGTCCTGAAATTGCAGGAATGTCAGCCACAGGTGTGCGGCCCTGATGACGATTCTGCGCATAGGCCAACGCATGCTGATAGGCCGCTTCAGCAACGCCGATCCCCTGCACCCCCACCCCGACGCGGGCGTTGTTCATCATTGTGAACATTGCGGCCATGCCTTTATGCGGTTTGCCAACCAGCCACCCAATGGCGTGATCATACTCCATGACAGCTGTCGGTGATCCATGCAGCCCCAACTTGTGTTCCAACGACACCACCCGCAGTCTGTTGCGCTGCCCAGCATTTCCCTGCGCATCCGGAAGGAATTTGGGCACCATGAACAGGCTTATGCCGCGCGTCCCTTCTGCTGCATCTGGAAGCCGCGCCAGCACCAGATGGCAGACATTCTCGGTGAAATCATTGTCACCCCAGCTGATATAGATTTTTTGACCCGAGATCGCATAGCTTCCATCCTCTCGTGGCTCGGCCTTGGTGCGCAAAGCACCGACGTCGCTTCCGGCCTGTGGCTCGGTCAGGTTCATTGTGCCTATCCATTGACCTGAAACAAGCTTTGGCAAATAGAGCGCACGCAACTTCGCATCCGCGTGATGCTCCAGCGCTTCGATCTGGCCCTGTGTCATGAGAGGTGCCAGTTGCAGCGAGAGGCAGGCAGAGGACATCATGTCATTCACAACAGTTGTCAGAGTCTGCGGCAGCCCCATACCTCCATATGCAGGATCAGCGGCAATCCCAAGCCATCCGCCGCCGCCGATCGCCTTGAACGCATCGGAAAACCCTGGCGGTGTGCGCACGATACCGTTTTCAAGCCGTGCAGGGTTTTGATCACCAACCCGCTGCAGCGGCGCCAACACATCTTCGCACAACCGCCCCGCTTCGCTGAGAATGGCCGATGTCGTCTCTGCAGTTGCCTCTGCATAGCGATCGGTCGCGCGAACCAGATCAAAACCCACGACATGATCCAGCAGGAAGGCAAAGTCGGAAGTTGGGGCGCGATACGGCATGGTACAAGACTCCTTCTGGCAATGCGACAGGCCGACTTGGCAAGTGACAGGCAAGCGCCTAAGACGGGCATATCTCCCGAGATAACGGAACGGGAAGCAATCTAGAACCAGAACGCGGCGTCACAACAATGCAAGATGTTCACCATAGTCCCCGGATCCTGACGCCCGATGCTGCGGGAATCGCAGAGGCTGCCGCACTGTTGAAGACAGGGCGACTCGTCGCGATACCAACTGAAACCGTCTATGGGCTTGGCGCGGACGCGCGTAACGATACGGCCGTCAGGGCAATTTTTGCGGCGAAGGGCAGGCCTGCGTATAATCCGCTGATAGTCCATGTTCCTTCGCTTTCAATGGCGCAGAACTTGGCCGAACTGCCGGAAACCGCATTGCGCCTTGCCGAAGCGTTCTGGCCGGGTCCCTTGACATTGGTGGTACCGCTTCGGCCCGGACACGGGCTCGCGCCCGAGGTGACAGCGGGTCTGCAGACTGTTGCCTTGCGCCTGCCTGCACATCCCGTTGCCCGCGCCCTCTTGGAAGAGTTTCAAGGGCCGATTGCCGCGCCGTCGGCCAACCTCTCTGGACGAATAAGCCCGACCTGCACAGATCATGTCCTGACAGGTCTTGGCGACCGCATTGCTGCGGTGCTTGACGGCGGGTCTTGTTCTGTAGGAATCGAATCGACCATTCTCGGCTTTCACAATACACACCCTGTGCTTCTTCGCGCGGGCGGCATTCGCAGCGAGGCGCTGGAGGAGGCGCTCGGCATGAACCTTGCGCTGTTG
>SKWJ01000088.1 GCA_007128995.1 Paracoccaceae bacterium | reverse complement strand
CTGAAAGCGTGAAGGGTTGTCCGCCGATATCGGGAAATCCCTCTGGCAGGGTATGGGGGTGAAAGGGGTTGGCCCAGAGTGTTGGGTGGTCTGGATTTCGTGGCAGACGACGACCTTGCATCACAATGTCTGCGGCAGGTCGCGGCACGTTGGCACCAGAGGCAAGACGCCCGAATTCCGGCAGGCCAATGTCCGGCAGCCTGATCATTGCGACAGCGGACAGCCCAAGCCCGACGACGGCAGCTGTCAACACCACCCAGTCGATCGTTACGGCACCGGATTCTTCGGCCAAGAACAGCTTGCGATCAATGTTGTGCGGCATGCCGAACCTCCTGAAAGGCGGCATGGCGAAGAAGGATGGCCAGACTGGGGCGCGATAACGGCATCTTGGTGGGCAATACGCCGAAATTACGCGGATAACCTGCCGGACACCCCGGTACAGGCCGGTTATTTGATGCGCGCGGTAGAGTGGCGCACCACCAGATTGATGGGCAGGGTGATTTTCACATCTGCGCCGCCCTCTTCATCGCTCAGCCGCCGCAGCAGCAGCGCTGCGGCTTCGGTTCCCAGCCCGGCGGCGGGGATATCGACAGTTGTCAGCGAGGGGGCAAGATGGGCTGCAAAATCGACATTGTCGATCCCGCCGATCGAGCAGGCTTGCGGGATGCGGATACCTCGGCGCTGCGCCTCGATCATCGCACCGATGGCCAGAAGATCGGCCGTCCCGATGATCGCAGTCGGACGCGGAACCATTTCCAGCAACATCATGCAGCCTGCGCGCCCGGCGGCAAGGCTGAGCGCCTGTTCGCTGATCTGGGTCTGTGTAAGGGCAAGGCCGTTTGCGTCAAGTTCGGCGCGGATGCCGTCCACCCGTGCTTTTTGCCGGTCATTGTTGCGCAATTCGCCACAAATGACGCCGAAGCGCCGATGCCCCAGATCCAGCAGATGACGCGCGATCAGGCGGCCTGCTTCAAGGTTATCCACCAGAACCCGGTCAATACCGTCGCGTCCTTCCCACATCTGGACAAGCGGAACGCCCGATGCGCCCAGCATCGTCCATGTGGATTGCGGACGTTCTGCGCCGACGACGATCAAGCCATCCACACCATGCGAAATAAGCTGCGCAAGTGCGGCGGCTTCATTGGCGACGTCATAGTCATGAGAGGCGATCAGCAACTGATAGCCATGCGCGGCAAAAAGGCGCTGCATTTCCTGCAGCGTTGCCGAGAAGATGGGTGAATTCAACGTGGGCACGACAACGCCAATCGTCTCGGACTGGCCTGAGACCAGCGCGCGGGCCTTGCGATTGGGCACATAGCCAAGCCGGGCGGCCGTGTGCCGGATGCGTTCCAGGGTTTCGGGCTGGACCAGCCCCGGCTGCGACATGGCGCGGGATACTGTCGCGATAGAACATCCTGCCTCGCGTGCGACATCGATCAGTCTTGGTTTGCGGGAAGATGACATCTTTCATCCCTGATATGAAAATTTACATTCGTTTTTAGCGCACAAATCCAACGAAAACAACATATAAGAAAATAATCTTGACAGCCGATCTTCATTTGTGAAAGCGTTTACATATTGAGAGGGGGGATTCTCGTGCCGCGCAGGATATCCATCGGCTTTGCCACTATCTTTGTCGTCTGCATCATCTGGTTCCTGCTGACGACAGGTCTGGGCATCATTCCCTCGGGGCGGTTCCCGTCACCGGCAGAAACATGGTCAGCCTTGATCCATGTCTCGGGTCGCGGCTATGGCGGTGGCGATCTGGCGATGCATGTGTACAATTCGTTGCGCCTTGTCGTGATGGGGTTTCTCTTTGCAATTGCCACTGGTGTGCCGCTGGGCCTGCTGATGGGCTGGAGCCGGAGGGCCGAGGCTGTCATCAACCCGATTTTCCTGATCATCCGGCCTATCCCGCCGCTGGCCTGGATTCCGCTGGCGATTCTGTGGCTGGGGCTGGGGGATGCGGCGAAGATCATGGTGATCTGGTTTTCGGCCTTTGTGCCGTCGGTCATCAACACCTATGCCGGTGTGCGCAATATCGACCGTCCGGTTCTGGAAGCGGCCTACATGCTGGGCATGCCGAAATTTCGCTTCGTGTCGGAAGTGCTGGTCCCCGGCGCCAGCCCAATGATCTTCACTGGCCTGCGGCTGTCATTGCAGGCGTCCTGGACAACACTTGTGGCGGCTGAACTGGTGGGCGCGTTCTACGGGCTGGGCCGGGTGCTGAATGTGGCGCAGCAAGACCTGTATCCCGGCATGATCCTTGTCGGGATGATCGCAGTGGCAATCCTTGGCTGGGGTACGACACGGCTTCTGGGTGTGGCGGAAGCCTGGGCGTTGCGGTGGAATACGGCCGCGCTGGCGGCAAAGGGGTGACATGATGCAAAAGCAGATTTCCCTTCGCCAATCCCTCCTTCTGGGCAGTCTGGGTCTGGCAGGCTTCATCGGGCTCTGGCATGTTCTGGCGGTCAGCGGGCTGATCTCTCCGGTGTTTCTGCCGTCTCCGCTTGATGTCTATGACCGGTTCACAACCCTGTTGGACCGCCGTTTTGCGGGCGCAACCCTGCCCGGACATCTGGCCGCGAGCTTTCAGCGCTTTGCCTATGGCTTTCTGCTGGCTGCCCTGATCGGAATTCCGCTGGGGCTGTTGATGGGCTGGTATCAGATCCTTGATGAGATCGTCTCGCCGCTGTTTGACGCGCTGCGCTTCGTGGCGCCGATTGCATGGGTGCCGTTCGCGGCGCTGTGGTTCGGGACCGGGATCGGCGGGCCGATCATGATCATCTTCGCAGGGGCTTTTCCGCCCTGTGTCATCAATGCCTATCGCGGTGCGAAATTTGTCGATCCGCGCCTGATCGAGGCGGCCAACATGCTTGGTACGCCGTCGCACCGGGTGATCCGCGAAATCCTGCTGCCATCATCCGTGCCCTCGATCATTTCGGGGCTGCGGGTTTCGGCCGGGCTGGGCTGGCAATCGCTGGTCGGGGCCGAGCTGATCGTGGCATCCGCCGGGGTTGGCTACATGATGGTGCAGGGACAGGCCAATGTGTCAACGACAACGGTGATGGCTGGCATGGTCGCGATCGGGCTTGTGGGCCTTGCGCTGGACAGTGCGCTGCGGCTGGCGGAACGCATCATCCAGCGCCGCCGCGGGCTGGATCACTGAGCGGATAATCGGGGGGACGGAATGGGCGTTATTCAATTCAGCAAGGTCGACAAGGTGTTCGGGCCCCGCGCAACCGGGTTCCGGGCGCTTGAGGACATCAATCTGGAAATCCGGGACAAGGAATTCATGGCCATTGTCGGGCCTTCGGGCTGCGGCAAGACCACCTGCCTGCGGATGGTCGCCGGGTTCGAGGCTGCGACAGATGGGGTCGTCTCGGTCGATGGAACGCCAATCAAGCGTCCGGGCCCTGATCGCGCTGTGGTGTTTCAGCAATTTGCGCTGTTTCCGTGGAAATCGGTCTACGACAACATCGATCTGGGGTTGCGCAATCAGAATGTCGGCCGTGCCGACCGCGAAGCGCGTATCTCTGCGATCCTGAATCTGATGAATCTGACACAATACGCCAAACACTTTCCGCATCAGTTATCGGGCGGCATGCAGCAGCGCGTGGCCATTGCACGCGCCTATGTGCTGGATCCGGATGTCTTGCTGATGGATGAACCCTTCGGGGCGCTCGATGCCCAGACGCGGGTTGTCATGCAGGAAGAGCTTGTCCGGCTGGCGCGCAAGAACCCCCGCACTGTGCTGTTCATCACCCATGCCGTGGAAGAGGCCGTCTATCTGGCGGATCGTGTCGCAATCATGACGCGCGCGCCGGGCCGGATCAAGGAAGTGCTTGATGTCGCCAGTATCCGCAACGCCGAAAACTGGGACAGCTACGAGAAGATCGAGGATGTGATGGATCTCGAGAGTTTTGTGCATTTGCGCACGCATATCTGGCGCAGTTTGCGCGAAGAGAAAGCCGCCCAGCATGTCTGAGCGGCCAAAAACCCAGCAGAGGAGGAACTGACCCATGAAACTGACCTTCAAGGCCGTCGCCCTTGCCAGCGTGGCAAGCTTCGGCACGCTCGCGCCGCTACAGGCGCAGGATCTGACACCGATCAACCTCAGCTATCAGCCGGCCTTGTACTGGGCGCTGCCCTTCTATCTGGCGACAGAATTCGGCTGGTGGGCCGAGGTTGGGCTGGACCCCAGTTTCACGACATTCCCCGCCGGTGCGCCCCAGATCGCTGCTGCGCAGGCCAATGACTGGGATGTGGGTGGAACAGGATCGGTTCCTGCGGTTCTGGGTGCAGCGCGGTTCGGCTTGCAGACAATCGGGCTGACCAATGACGAAAGCGCAGGCAATGCGCTGATGGCCACGAATTCCGCGATCGAAGGGTTCCGGGCCAACCCCGAGAGCATTCGCGGCGAACGGATCTTGCTGACCACCAATTCGACTGTGGATTTCGCGACCCAGTCCTGCCTGCAGCAATGGGGCCTAAGCCAGTCGGATGTCGAATACATCAACCTTGGTCAGGCGCAGGTGATCACGGGCATCATCGCAGGCGAAGCCAATCTTGCGGGTGTCTGGGCGCCGAATACCTATACATTGCAGGAACGCGCGGACAGCGATTATCTGTGTTCGGGTGCGGATGCCGGGGCGATCGTGCCGGGTGCGCTTGTGGTTCGGCCGGGCTTTGCCGAAGAGCACCCTGACCGCGTGGCCCGTGTGCTTGCCGCATTCCTGCGCGGGGTTGTCTGGGCCAAGGAAAACCCGGAAGAAGCCCGTCGTCATCTGGTTGATTTCTACTCGGACGGTGGGGTCGAGATTTCGGATGCCGCCGTGAATGCCGAGTTTGATCTGCGTCCCACCTTTCCGCTGGACGAGCAACTTGCGCTTATGGAGCGTTCGGGCGGTGACAGTCAGGTTGACCAGTGGTTGACGGCCATCGGCGATTTCATGACCTCGGTCGGAACCACCGAAACCACCCCCGTTGCAGCCGATTACATCAATCCAACCTTCATGCAGATGGTCATGGATGATCCCGAGCTGCGGGCCTTCGCCAATAACGAATAGATCAGTCCGGCCTGCCGCTCTGGAAGCGGGCGGCAGGTCTCACCCTCAAGGATAACGAGAGACCGATGGCGATTACCTATCTGAAAAAAGCAGACAAAACCCCCGAGACTGAATCCGCACAGGCACAGAAAGTGGTTGCCGAGATGCTGGGACGGATCGAGGCTGGTGGGGAAGACGCTGTGCGCGCCTATGCGCTGTCATTGGACAAATGGGACGGCCCTATCGTTGTCACGCGCGAGGAGATGGATCGGCGCGCCGCAGAAGTGCCCGATCAGGTGAAGGAAGATATCGCCTTTGCGGTCCAGCAGGTGCGCACCTTCGCCCTTGCGCAGCGCGCCTCGGTGCAGGATTTTCAGATGACCATGCCATCGGGGCTGGTGGCTGGCCAGACATGGATGCCGTGCAATGTGGCGGGTTGCTACGTGCCGACGGGGCGATATGCGCATATCGCCTCGGCCATCATGTCAGTTGCCACCGCAAAAGCCGCTGGTGTAAAGACCGTGATTGCCTGCTCGACCCCGTTTCGTGGCGGTGCGATGCATCCTTATGTGCTTTATGCCATGCGCGAAGCCGGGGCGGATATTGTCCTGACGCTTGGGGGCGTGCAGGCGATTGCAACAATGGCCTATGGCCTGTTCACAGGCCAGCCTGCGGATGTGATTGTCGGGCCGGGCAACAAGTTTGTCGCCGAAGCAAAGCGCATGCTGTTTGGCAAGGTGGGGATCGATGTGTTTGCCGGTCCGTCAGAAATCGGCATTCTGGCCGACCGCACGGCGGACCCTGAGATTGTCGCCGTGGATCTGGTGGGACAGGCCGAACACGGGCATGAATCCCCGGCTTGGCTGTTCACCGATGACAGCGCACTGGCCGAGAAGGTCATGGCGCGTGTGCCCGAACTGATCGCGACCCTGCCAGAGCCTGCGCGCGAAGCGGCAGATGCAGCCTGGCGCGACTATGGCGAAGTGGTCCTGTGCGATACGCGCGAGGAGCTGGTCAAGGTGTCGGATGATTATGCGTCAGAGCATCTGGAAGTGCATTGCGCTGATCTGGACTGGTGGCGGGCGGCTTTGACGAATTATGGCTCGCTCTTTGTGGGCGAGGAGACGACAGTCGCTTACGGCGACAAATGCTCGGGGCCCAATCACATTCTGCCGACAAAATATGCCGCGCGCTATTCGGCCGGTTTGTCGGTGCATAAATTCCTCAAGCCCCTGACATGGCAACAGGCAGACCGCGACGCCAGCAAGG
>SKWJ01000070.1 GCA_007128995.1 Paracoccaceae bacterium | reverse complement strand
TTGATGAAAGTGTCGCCGCAGGTGTGGCGCATTGATCGGATGGGCTGGCATCAGTTCTGCGAATTTCACGAAAACCATCAGAATTTTGCGTGGGATATGGTGACTTTCGGTTTTCCGTGCATACATCTGCGCCGGAAGGTTGCGGAGGGAATATGCGCAAGAGATTTGAAAACCTTATCGCGTGGGCGGAAACCAACCCACACAAGCTTCTTGGTTTTGGAGCCGGTGCGGCGGTTCCTCTTGTCGTCGCGACCCTGTTCTGGGCGCAGACATCCGGGGGCCTTGGAGGCCCGCTGGTCGACCCGCGCCCACCTGCTTTTGTTGTGCTCACGGACTGACAAGCGTCAGGTTTTTGTTAAACAAAGGGGGACGGCATGAGCATGTCGTCCCGCCGAACCTACGCAATGGATACGTCTGCTGATCCGATGATCACCTGCCATGCGGTGATCATCTCCGCCACGCTTTTGCTCTTTGGCAGTCCACCAAGCAGTTCGGTTTCTGTCTGCCTTATTCCTGCCATGCTGCGCCGGTTTCTCGAGCGCGGCTTGATCGTCGCGCAGTTTGTTCGCGCGAAGCGGGACCACAGGACCGTCAACTCTGCCAGTCCCGAACCAAAGACCCTCCCCCTGCCCTGCGACCGACTGTCCGGCCTATCCGCCAGATCAAGAAAGGCGTCTCCATGTTGCTACTGACCTGCCCGTGCTGCGGCATAACTGCCGAAGAAACCGAGTTTTCGCCCGGTGGCGAAGCGCATCTCAAAAGATATGGCCCCGGGTCAACGGATGATGAATATGAAGCCTACATGTTCCAGCGCAAGAACCCACGCGGTGTTCATTTCGAGCGCTGGCGCCATAGCTATGGGTGTGGGAAGTGGTTTCTGGCTGCCCGCGATACGGTAACCCTGGAAGTGTTCGGGACTTACCCCGCACAGACCACGGAACCCCCGGCCGATATCGTGGCAAGGATCAAGCTAAAGCGCCCTGAATGGGAGGGGTACAGATGAGCCATCGTCTCGCGCAGGGCGGCCGATTGATTGACCGCAGCGCCACAGTCCGATTCACGTTCAACGGGAAACACTATTCCGGCTTTGCGGGTGACACGCTGGCAGCAGGTCTGCTGGCCAATGATCAGACGCTTCTGGGGCGGTCGTTCAAATACCATCGGCCCCGTGGGGTTGTCGCATCTGGTGCAGAAGAACCAAATGCTCTGGTCGGGCTAGGAAAAGGGGATCGGTTTGAACCGAACCAGCGCGCGACGACAACAGAGCTTTTCGAGGGGTTGGTCGCAGAGAGCCAGAATCACTGGCCAAGCCTTGAATTTGATCTGCTCGCGCTGAACAGTCTTGTCCCCCAGTTTCTGACCGCAGGGTTCTATTACAAGACATTCATCCAGCCGCGTGCGTTCTGGAAACATGTCTATGAGCCGATTATTCGCCGCTCTGCGGGGTTGGGCAAGGCGCCTTCGGCCAAGACGCGCGATCCTGACCGATACGAACAGATCTATGCCTTTTGTGACGTTCTGATCATTGGCGGTGGGATCGCGGGGCTTCAGGCTGCGCTGACAGCAGCGCAGGCTGGGGTGCAGGTCATGCTGTGGGAACAGGCCGCCAATTGGGGCGGACGCGCCCCTGTTGACGGGGTATTCATTGACGGCAAACCAGCGGATGAGTGGATTAAGAAAACGGTAGAAACTCTTGAAAAAATGCAGAACGTTCGTATGCGGTTGCGCTGCATGGGTGCGGGTATTCATGATCACGGCTATGTCCTTGGCTATGAGCGGATCACCGATCATACCCCCGAGAGTGACGCACCCCGCCATCGTCTTTGGAGGCTTCGCGCCGGGCAGATCATCACTGCCACTGGCGCAATAGAGCGCCCGCTTTCCTTCGCGGGCAATGATGTGCCTGGCGTGATGCTCGCTTCGGCAATGCGTGACTACCTCGTGAACCACGCAATTGCCGCCGGGAAGAACGTGGTCGTCGTTACCAACAATGATGACGCCTACCGAACTGCGATTGCCCTCCGCAAGGCAGGGATCGGGATTCCGGCAGTGGTGGATGCGCGAACAGAGGTGGAAGGTGCGCTTGTGGAAGAGGCCCGTCGCCTCGGAATTCGTATCCTTGCTGGCAAGGGCATTCGTAAGGTTATTGGGCACAAACAGGTCAAGGGCGTCGAGATCTGCCGGATCGACAGCAAGGGCACCGCTTATACCGAAAAATTTGATTGCGACGCAGTGGCAATGTCTGGAGGATGGTCCCCTGTGGTGCATCTGTGGTCCCATTGCGGTGGCAAGCTGATTTGGGATGACTCCCGAAGCTTTTTCCGTCCTGATGCGGATCGTCCGCCCCTCGGGCTGGACGGATCTGCTTTCGTACTCGCTTGTGGCACCGCCAATGGGGATATGGGGGCAGTGCTTGCGGGCGCGCATCAAACCAGTCTGGCCATAGCGAGGACGCATCAGCCAACCGCGTCAGCCCCCGCACCCGCGTCGGACAGCGTTTCGGACGAGGCCCCGATGGAGCCCGTCTGGATCATGCCGCGCAATGCCGAATATGATCTACGCATGAAAATGTGGCTTGATTTCCAGAACGACGTGAAGGTTGCCGATGTGCAGCTTGCAGCGCGCGAAGGATATCAGAGCGTTGAGCACACCAAGCGATATACGACGCTCGGCATGGCGACAGATCAAGGTAAACTTAGCAATATCAATGGATTGGCGGTTCTTTCTGATGCTCTGGGTCAGCCGGTTCCGGTTACTGGAACAACGACCTTTCGGCCGCCCTACACACCGATCTCTCTGGGTGCGATCGCTGCCGAGGCGCGCGGTGCGCTCTTCCAGCATCTTCGCCAGACACCGCTGCACGACTGGCACGCCGCCAATCACGCAGAGTGGGAACCGGTCGGCCAATGGCGCCGCCCCTATACCTATCGCAACCCCGGCGAAACACGCCAGCAAGCGGTCAATCGAGAAGTCAAAGCCGCGCGCGAAAATGTTGCGCTGCTTGATGCGTCAACGCTTGGAAAGATACTCGTAACTGGTCCGGATGCGGGTAAGTTCCTGGACATGCTCTATACCAACATGATGAGCACGCTTGCCCCGGGGAAATGTCGTTACGGGCTGATGTGTAATGAAAATGGCTTCCTGATGGATGACGGCGTTGTCGCGCGCATCGATGCGCAGTCGTTCCTTGTCCATACAACTTCCGGCGGCGCCGACCATGTTCACGCCTGGATGGAAGACTGGTTGCAATGCGAATGGTGGGACTGGAAGGTCCACACAGTGAACCTGACCGAGCAGTTTGCGCAAATTGCCGTTGTTGGCCCCAAGGCGCGTTCTTTGCTTGAACGGCTGGGTGGCATGGATCTTGGGAAGGAAGCCCTGCCCTTCATGGAGTGGCGCGCAGGCCAGCTGGGCGGGATCGATACGCGTGTGTTCCGTATCAGCTTCTCGGGGGAATTGAGTTTCGAGATTGCAGTGCCGGCAAGCA
Organism: Paracoccaceae bacterium; assembly: GCA_007128995.1. Lineage (GTDB taxonomy): Bacteria > Pseudomonadota > Alphaproteobacteria > Rhodobacterales > Rhodobacteraceae > Roseinatronobacter. The sequence continues at coordinate 2,847 of SKWJ01000070.1, read as the reverse complement.
AGGGGCGTGCCTTTTGGGATCGCTTGCTGGAAGAAGGGCGCGACCTTGGCGTCATGCCATATGGCACAGAAGCATTGCATATCCTGCGAGCAGAAAAAGGCTTCATCATGATCGGGGATGAAACCGACGGAACAGTCATTCCGCAAGATCTGGGACTGAGCTGGGCCATAAGCAAGAAAAAGTCAGATTTCCTTGGCAAGCGCGGGATGGAGCGGGTTGCGATGACCGATCCTTTGCGCTGGAAGCTGGTTGGGCTGGAAACGCTGGATGGGTCCGTCTTGCCACATGGGGCGCTGGCTGTGTGCTCTGGCAAGAACGCGAATGGGCAGGTGCGAACGGAAGGCCGGGTCACCTCGACCTATTTCTCAGAGACACTTGGACGCGGCATAGCGATGGGGTTGGTGGAGCGCGGACCTGAAAGGCTTGGTGAAGAGCTTCTTTTTGCAGGTGCTGGCAACACAAGGATCAAGGTGCGGATTGTGGATCCGGTCGTCTATGACAAGGAAGGGGCACGCCAAAATGTCTGAACACACAACATCCGTCGCGAATGGCCGACGCTTTACCGGGTTCGTCTCGATCCGCGAACAGCAGCATCAGGGGATGATCACCCTGCGCGGCGACCTGCACTCTGACATAGTGTCAAAGGCGATCTTTGAAATTACTGGCTGTGCTGTCCCCGCTCAAAGATGCGTCGAGCGCGCTGACACATGCGCTGTCGCCTGGATGTCGCCCGATGAGTTGCTGATTTTTTGCCCTTATTCTTCAGTGGCAAATAAGGAAGCCCGCCTGTCACGCGCCGTTGCCGAGGAGTTTGCAACAGTCGTGAATGTTTCCGATGCGCGCGCGGTCTTCGATATTTCCGGACCTGCATGGCGTGATGCGCTTGCCAAACTGTGCCCGGTCGATTTTGTCGCCCTCACCGAGGGCGAGATCAGGCGGACACGCGCGGCGCAAGTCGCAGCCGCAATCTGGGTTTCCGGACCTGAAGATGTGCGCCTTGTCTGTTTCCGATCTGTTTCTGGCTACGTATTCGATCTGCTCTGCACGGCCGCAGCGCCAGGGTCCGAACCCGCGCTCTATGGTTGAACTGGCAGACTTATTTCCTCATGCCTCTTGACCTTGGCGTTATGAAGACACTTATTCAGGGATGTAAAACCATAACGACAGACGAGGAAAAAATGGCTTTTGAACTTCCCGATCTTCCCTATGCCCATGACGCGCTTGCACCCCATGGCATGTCAGCGGAGACGCTGGAATTCCACCATGACATTCACCACAAGGCTTATGTCGACAACGGCAACAAGCTGATTGCGGGGACCGAGTGGGAAGGCAAATCCGTTGAAGAGATCATCACCGGCACCTATCAGTCCGGTGCCGTTGCCCAGTCCGGGATCTTCAACAATGCCAGCCAGCACTGGAACCATGTGCAGTTCTGGGAAATGATGGGGCCAGGCACCGATGGTATGCCCGGAGAACTTGAGAAGGCCCTCACCGAAAGCTTCGGTTCGGTAGACAAGTTCAAGGAAGAATTCGCTGCCGCCGGCGCGGGTCAGTTCGGGTCTGGCTGGTGTTGGCTGGTGAAGGACAAGGACGGCTCGTTGAAAGTGACCAAGACAGAAAATGGCGTGAACCCGCTATGCTTTGGCCAGACGGCCCTTCTGGGCTGTGATGTCTGGGAACACAGCTATTACATCGACTTCCGCAACAAGCGCCCGGCCTACCTGAGCAATTTCCTCGAAAAACTGGTAAACTGGGAAAACGTCGCCGCGCGTATGTAAGACCAGAATACATGAATCTGCCGGGATGCGTTTGTGATAGAACGCCTCCCGGCTTTTTTATTGCCAGCATCAGGTGATCGGCTTACCGGTTCCTGCCATGTTCATAACGACCCTCGCTGACATGCGTTGTGACGCCATGCGGCTGAACCAAGGGCCGTTTGTGTCGTTTCATGCATGACCGTCAGTTTCAACCGGGGTTAATCAACGCCTTGATCTTGATCCGCTCCCTTCATTGGAACAGATTTTTGTTTTCAGACTTGATAGAGGGGTTTTCATCGCTTCCGAAACGCCTATGCTGCAAATCTAGGAAGTGAGGTGGCATGAGTCGCGGAATCGATTACGGAAATCTGATGCACGATGCCATGCGGGGTTTGATCCGCAGGGTAATGCAGGGTGTGGCAGAGCATGGCCTGCCGGGAGAGCATCATTTCTTTATAACCATCGATACGACTCATCCTGACATGCAAATGGCCGAATGGTTGCGAGAGCGGTACCCTGAAGAGATTACCCTCGTCGTTCAACACTGGTTTGATAATCTCATCGTTGATGAGGACGGGTTTGCGATCACCCTGAATTTTGGCAATGCACCAGAACCACTCTATATTCCGCTGGATGCGATTTCGACCTTTGTTGATCCATCGGTCGAATTTGGGCTAAGGTTCGAGCTTCATCAAGACGATGTTCTGGATGAAGATGACGACGAGGCGCCGATGCTTGAAGATGCCAAGCAGGAAGAGAAAAGCGGCGAAGTTGTAAGTCTGGACCGCTTCCGGAAGTAAGTATTGGTATGCAACCGCATACGATTGATTTTATGAAAATGACGGGCTATGGACAGCATGAAATTATTGCTGCAAGGAGCCCTGCGCATGACCGCGACTCGCATCGAAACCGATAGCTTCGGCCCATTGGACGTCCCCGCTGATAAATATTGGGGTGCGCAAACGCAGCGTTCTATCCTGAATTTTCCGATTGGCTGGGAACGTCAGCCTGTACCTATTATCCGCGCTCTGGGTGCGATCAAATGGGCCTGCGCTCTCGTCAATATGGAGCAAGGCAGCCTTGATAACCG
>SKWJ01000046.1 GCA_007128995.1 Paracoccaceae bacterium | reverse complement strand
TCATGCGTGACAGGGCTGCGGGGCCTTCCGGCCACGCGCCGCGCGGACTGGCGGGGGGTACGCCGGTCAGGAATGGGACTGACGGCAAGCTGTGCGCAAATTCCGCACAACTGGCAAGGTATTGGTATTAAGCCCTTATCGGGCCGCATTAACAGAAACGAACCCTTTGGCCGGGGCGTGCAGACAGGGCAGAGTGCGCGGGGTGTTGCGGTTGGCGTGGCCATGATCGAGGCAGGTTTCATGGCGCCGTTCGCCGTGAGTATCGCATATCACTCGGGCATCGGGGATCTGCGTGTCAGGCAGCGAACACTAGCTGCCCATCGACAGCCTTGCGTGCAGCGCTTGCAGGCGCGCGACAAGGGGTTTCATCTTGTCGACAGGTGCGCTTTGGGGCAAGCCCAGGCGCAAGGCCCGCGCCAGCGCGCCAGCGCGATAGTGTCTGTGGCGGCTTTCCTTGGGCGCGCCTGTATCTTCCAGTGTGTCAAATGAGAGCGGAGCAGCCGGCATTGCATCGATGTCAGGCTGCGACGCTGCGCCTGTCCGAAGAGGCTGGGGAGCCGCGCTCTGCGCCGTTTCCGCTGCGGTCACGTTTGCCGGGACAGGCCCATGAGAGAGTGGCGCAACCTGCGCGACATGCCGGACACCTTTTTCTGCGATCAGTTTCTGCACACCGCGTATTGTCATTCCCTGATCATGAAGCAATGTTCTTATCCCGGACAACAGATCTATGTCGGCCGGGCGATAGTACCTGCGACCGCCTGCACGCTTGACCGGCTTGACCTGCGAGAACTTGCTTTCCCAGAAGCGTAATACATGAGCCGGGGTTTTCAATGCATCCGACGCTTCGCTTATGGTGCGAAACGCGTCCGGTGCCTTAGCCATGAATTACCCCTGTCTCTCGTTACCTTCTGCGACGCGTTCCTTCATCAGATGCGAGGGGCGAAAGGTCAAGACACGCCGTGGAGAGATCGGAACCTCTTCGCCTGTCTTCGGGTTGCGCCCGATCCGGGCGTTCTTGTCACGCACAGAGAATGTTCCGAAGGACGATATTTTCACCTGCTCGCCCCGGACCAGCGCATCCGAGACATGCTGCAATACCGAATCCACCAGATCGGACGATTCATTGCGCGATAGCCCAACTTCCCTGAAGACAGCTTCTGTCAAATCCATGCGCGTCAAAGTCTTATCTGACATCTTATCCCCCCGACAATTTTACGCAGCATGGAGGATAGCGAAATTTGAGTCAATATCAGGTGCTTGTCGAACGGCGTTAAGACGCCGCTTGACTTGTGCTACCAGCGCAGGGCGACAGCGCCCCAGCTCAGGCCGCCGCCGATAGCTTCGGTCAGTATCAGATCCCCCGGCTTGAACCGGCCCTGTTCATTTGCGACAGACAGCGCCAACGGGATCGAGGCCGCAGATGTGTTGCCATGGTCCTGCACGGTGACGATGACTTTTTCCATCGGCAGGCCCAGCTTGTTTGCAGTGCCCTTGATGATGCGCAGATTGGCCTGATGCGGGACAACCCAGTCCACATCGGCAGGCGTCAGTCCTGATTTCTTCAGGGCGGCAAGCGCAGTTTCAGACAGCTTTTCGACAGCATGTCGGAAAACTTCGCGCCCCTGCATACGCAGCACCCCGGCTGTCCCTGTCCGAGAGACACCACCGTCGACAAACAGAAGATCCCGGTAACGCCCGTCAGAATGCAGATCACATGCCAGAACACCCCGGTCTGTATTGGCACCTGTGCCGGGGTGCGCTTCCAGAATGACTGCGCCAGCGCCGTCACCAAAAAGCACGCAACTGCTGCGGTCGGTCCAGTCCATGATCCGCGAGAAGGTCTCTGCCCCGATCACCAGGATGCGCTCTGCTTGCTGTGCCATGATCAATCCGCTGGCATTCGCGAGGGCAAAGACAAATCCGGCGCAGACCGCCTGAATGTCGAAGGCGAAACCGCGTGTGATCCCCAGTCCCGCCTGCACTTGCGTCGCCACAGCGGGGAAGGTGTAATCGGGTGTCGAGGTCGCAACGATGACCGCGTCAATATCGTTGGCGCTGAGCCCGGCATTTGCCAGCGCCGCCGCTGCAGCCTTGATCGCAAGATCAGATGTGAACTCGTCGTCAGCCGCGAAATGGCGCCGTTCAATGCCCGAGCGCGATATGATCCATTCGTCCGACGTCTCCAGCGTGCGGGCGAATTCCGCATTGGGAACCACACGCGCCGGAAGATAATGCCCGGTTGCGCGAATTACGGGGCGAAGGGGTGTCATGGCTGTCCCTCTCTGGCGTCGTCCTGTGTCCCATCCTCTGGCGTTTCTGGTGTATCTGCGCCCAGAACACTATGTTCGACAGCATCTGCAACGGATGCCAGCCGTTCTTCCATACGTTCCTGAAAGCCGGATTTCGCAAGGGTGAAGGCCAGCTTTATCGCGGCAGAGACACCGGTCGGATCGGCCGAGCCGTGCGATTTGACGACCGTGCCGTTCAGGCCCAGAAAAACACCCCCATTCATGCGTCGCGGGTCCATCCGTTTGCCAAGGCGTCGCAAGGGGCCAGAGGCTGCCAATGCGCCCAGCTTTGAACTGAGTGACACTGTCAGTTCTTCGCGCAAAGTGTCTGCAATAAGTTTGGCTGTGCCTTCGCCGGTTTTGAGGGCGACATTTCCCGTAAACCCATCCGTGACAATCACGTCAACATGCTCGGATGCGAGGTCTGTTCCTTCGACAAAGCCCACAAACTCGTAGCGACCAATCTCGGCCGCTTCTGTTATCAGTCGCGCGGCTTCCTTGATTTCGGCGCGGCCCTTGTGATCTTCCGTGCCGACATTCAGCAATCCCACCCTGGGGCGCGGCGCATTGAAGGCATTGCGATAATACGCCGCTCCCATCAGCGCATATTGCAGAAGCGATTCTTCATCTGCCCGCACATCTGCACCGACATCCAGCATCGTGTTGAAACCACTCGCACCGCGCGACGGCCAGAGGCATGCGATCGCGGGGCGGTGGACCCCGGTCAGTTTGCGCAAGCGCAACATGGCAACGGCCATCAAGGCACCAGTATTGCCACAGGACACGGCCGCTTTCGCTTCGTTCTCGCGCACAGATGTCAGCGCCGACCACATTGATGTTTCACGCCCGCGGCGCATGACTTGCGCTGGCTTGTCATCCATCTGCACGATGTCAGGGCTGTGCTGCACGCGAACCCGGCCCGTCAGAATGGGTTTCTTTGCGACCAGCGGGTCAAGGATTGCCTTGTCCCCGTGAAGGATGAAGGCAATCTCGGTATTCTTCGCTGCAGAGAGTGCGCAGCCTTCAACAACAGAAGAAGGGCCCTGATCGCCCCCCATTGCATCAACGGAGATCGTGATTCTGTTGCTGGGGTCCTGTGTCATGCGATCCGCACATGTGCCATTCGTAACCCGAAGCCGGGACGGGCGAAGTTATGCGGCATCGTCTTCCAGATCAACATCGCCAGCTTGCGCGATGACTTCGCGATCATTGTAATGCCCGCATGAGGGGCACACGTGATGCGGGCGCTTGAGTTCGCCGCAATTGGTGCACTCGTTCGGGTTGGCTGCCACCAAAGCGTCATGAGCACGACGCATGTTGCGGCGAGAGCGGGTTACGCGGTTCTGTTGAACAGCCATGTCAAACCTCTGTTGTCAGGGCGTCAGGAGCTATCGCCCTTGGGTGGGCCGTCCCGAAGCAATAAGAAAGATGCGATTTCGGCGCGGCATACACGGATTGAACCGCGCTTCCAAGCCCTCATTGCACGAGCGCCGCAAAATAGTGATCTTTTCGCGGCGCGCAAGTCTAATCCGTCTCATCTTCGGAAGGTGCTGCAGCGGAATTGCTGGTCTTCAGCAGGCCGGCCAGTCCCGCAAAGGGTTTGGTGGTTTCCATCTGCAAAGGCGCAGCACCCGGTGGGCGGCTCTCGAGGATGAGAGGCTGACTTTTTTCGGCTTCGTCGTGGCGTGGATAGGCGGGCACTGCGAGTGACAACGCCTCAAGCGCGATGGCGGTAATATCGATTTCCGCGCCAAGAGGCTCCAGACTGTCATCTTCCGTCAGCTCGATCTCCAGCCCTTCTGGTGCAGGCAGGTTCGTCACGAAGCGCCGCAAGACTGGTTCGTCAATGCGGGTTGTCACCGGGTTAAGTGTTACGGCACAGGTTTGAACCACGGTTGCGCCCAGTTCGCCCGTCAACTCCCAATCTGACGCTCCCGCCGGCCTGAGCTTTGCGGTGAAGCGGAATTTTCGCACCCCTTCCAGCCCAAGCAGTGCGGCGATGTGTTCTCGCTGAGAGGCATCGGGCTGCAGATCAATGGTCCAGTTCTTCTGTCGACCCAATTGGGCGGTGCGCAAAGGCGGGGTCAGCGATATCGATGGTAGCGATGGCGAGCCGGGTGACACGTGAGCGATCCTTTTTTGCAACCTGTATGATCTGGATATAAGTGCTTTCGTTACTTTCTTGAAGTGTGTCGCGTCCTTCTGTATCCCTTGACCTCGAGACCATGCCGTTACGATGATCATCGAGATAAAGCGCGACTGTATCGGCGAACGCGATGAGCCTTATGGCCTTCAGGCAAGATTGAGGAAGAGCAGAGCAGATGAAACCTACTGTGACCAGACTTGTGATCCCGGTTTTTCTGCTGATCATGGCGGCCTGCAGTCCGACGCAGCGATTTCATGGTTATGCGCCAGATGATCGCCAGCTTGCCGAAGTGATTGTCGCGCAGGACACGCGCGACAGTGTCGCCGAGAAGATCGGACGCCCGAACCTTACGGGTGTGATGGAAGGTGGCGACTGGTATTATGTGCAAAGCGACTGGCTGCATGACGGGTGGCGTGCGCCTGTAGAGGTGCGCCGAGAGGTGGTGAGAATATCGTTTGACGGGTCGGACCGCGTCAGCAATGTCGAACGCTTCGGGCTGGAAGATGGTGAAGTTGTCGCGCTTTCGCGTCGGGTGACCGCGACCGGGCCACAGGGCACGACCCTGTTGCGCCAATTGCTTGGGAATTTTGGCCAGTTCAATCCCGCGCAGGCGCTGGGCGGAAATTAAGCTGAACGGAATACGCAGATGTCCGAGAGCCTGCAATCTCGCTAGCGCAGACAGACAGGGTTTGTGTTTTCAGGTATGACAAGGCGGCGGGATCGACGGTATGCGCCTTGTCGCTGCGCGCCGAGCCAGACCTGCGGGTTGCGCAGAGACGGTAACTTTATCAACCATGCCGAGTTGTCTTTTGGTGCGGACTCATTATCTGCTAAACAAGGAATATATCTTCTGACAGGCTGCAATTCAGGAAGAAAACCATGCCGTCTCCGATGAAACCGTCACCTTCTGGTCGTGCAGAGATTTCGCGTCTCGACCCAGTCTGGAGCCGCATTCGCGACGAAGCGCGCGAAGCACTGGAATATGAGCCCTTGCTGGGCGGTTTGTTTCATTCTTCCATCCTGCACCACCGGACACTTGAACAGGCACTTGCGTTCCGGCTGTCGCAGAAACTGGCGTCAGCCGAGTTGTCCGAGCAGATCCTGCGCGAGATCATGGATGAGGCGCATGCCAATGATGCGGGGCTTGGCGAAGCCGCGCGCGCAGATATCGTTGCCACGTTCGAGCGTGACCCTGCCTGCAACCGCTTCATGAAGCCCTTGCTGTATTTCAAGGGTTTTCAGGCTGTTCAGGCGTATCGCATCTCGAACTGGCTATGCCGACAGAAGCGGAGCGACTTTGCCAGCCTGATCCAGATGCGCGTCTCGGAATGTTTCGGGGTTGATATTCACCCCGGTGCGACCATCGGCCGTGGGATCATGATTGATCACGCCCATTCGATCGTCATCGGTGAAACTGCAGTTGTCGGCGACAATGTCTCGATGTTGCATTCTGTCACATTGGGTGGCACCGGCAAGGAAGACGGGGACCGACATCCGAAGATTGGCAACGGTGTCCTGATCGGTGCGGGGGCGAAAGTGCTTGGCAATATTCATGTCGGTGATTGCGCGCGTATCGCCGCCGGGTCGGTTGTCCTTGAGGACGTGCCAGCGCGCAAGACCGTCGCAGGTATACCAGCGCGCATTGTCGGTGAAGCCGGTTGTGCCCAGCCATCATTGACGATGGATCAGCTGTTCAAGGGCGAGATCTGAACTGCGCATCCGAAGCTTTTATCGAGGAAGGGCGCCCGCAAAGGCGCCCTTCACGTGTCAGATACGACCAGCCGGTCAGGCCAGCATGGTCACCGGGTTTTCCAGATAGTTGACAACCTCTTTCAGGAACTCGGCGCCCAGCGCGCCGTCAATGACGCGGTGATCCACCGACAGGGTCATGGACATCACAATGGCTGTC
>SKWJ01000242.1 GCA_007128995.1 Paracoccaceae bacterium | reverse complement strand
CTTGTGGCGCGGTCTTTTCGTTTTGTGACTCCAGTTCGAAAACGAAAGCTACAAACGCGGGGTTAGGCCCGGCGCTTGCAGCCTGATCCCGTCTCGGGCTCAGTCGATGATCGCATTCAAAGTCGGAGAAGGACGCAGCACCGCCGCACGCTTTTGCGGGTCCGCATTATAGTATCCGCCAAGGTCGACTGGCTTCTTCTGCGCCTCCAGCAGTTCTGAAACGATCTTCGACTCGCCCTCGGCCAGTGCCTTGGCAAGTGGCGCAAAACTTGCGGCGAGTTCAGTGTCTTCGGATTGGGCAGCAAGGGCCTCGGCCCAATACCGCGCGAACCAGTAATGGCTGTGACGGTTGTCGGGCTGACCGGACTTGCGCCCCGGTGAGCGGTCATTGTCCAGCACTCCTTGGGTAGCAATTTCAGCGGCTTGTCCGAGAATTTTCGCCTTGGGCATGTTCCGGGACTCGCCAAGGAACTTGAAGCTCTCTCCCAAGGCGCAGAACTCACCCAGTGAATCCCAGCGCAGATGTCCGGTTGAAATCAGGTCCTGCACATGCTTGGGGGCAGAGCCACCTGCGCCGGTTTCAAACAGACCGCCGCCTTTCATCAGCTTCACGATCGATAGCATCTTGGCGCTGGTCGCCAATTCAAGGATCGGGAACAGGTCAGTCAGGTAATCCCGCAAGACATTGCCAGTGATCGCGATTGTGTTGTCACCGCGCGTGATCGTCTCGAGGCTTGCACGCGTCGCTTCTCTGGGTGCCATGATCTCGAACTTGTCGGCAACACCCTCAGCTTCGAGGATCGGCGTCACCAGCTTGATCAATTCAGCATCATGCGCGCGATTCGCATCCAACCAGAAGATGGATCTGTACCCGGTGGCTTTCTGCCGGTCGATTGCAAGCCGGACCCAATCCTCTATCGGGGCTTTGCGCACCGAGGCAGATCGCCAGATGTCGCCAGCCTCGACGGCATGTTCGTGAACCATTGTCCCATCGTCCAGGATCATGCGCACACGGCCTGCATGCGGTATCTCGAAGGTCGTGGGGTGACTTCCGTATTCCTCTGCCTTTTGCGCCATCAGCCCAATGTTCTGAACCGTGCCTGCGGTTGCCGGGTTCAAGGCGCCATTCGCCTTGAAGAACTTGATCGCCTCATCATAGACCGGCGCATAGGAATTATCCGGTATGACGCAATTTGTGTCATGCTCCTTGCCATCGGGCCCCCAGCCCTTGCCCCCCGCACGGATCAACGCCGGCATGGAGGCATCAATGATGACATCGGACGGGACATGAAGATTGGTAATCCCACGATCACTATCGACCATGTAAATTGGCGGGCGCGACGCACGGACGGCTTCGATCTCTGCCAGAATGTCGGACCGGTCCTTCACGCGCGCCAGCAGGTCACCAAGCCCCGAATTGGGATTCACGCCCAAGGCCTGCATGTCGTCGCCGAATTTCTCGAAGACTGGCTTCAGCCAAGCGCGCACGGCATGACCGAAGATGATCGGGTCCGAGACCTTCATCATCGTTGCCTTCATGTGAAGGGAAAACAGTGTTCCTTTTCCCTTGGTCCGCGCAATTTCCGCATCGAGGAAGGACGAAAGCGCTGCGGCTGACATAAAGGTCGCATCGACCACAGTTCCCTCTGGATACGCGACTCCGTCTTTCAGAACGGTTTCAGCGCCGTCCGGGTCAACCAAGACGATCTTTGCTTTTGCGGCGTTCGGCAAGGTCGTCGATGTTTCGTTGGAAAAGAAATCGCCCCCTGGCATAGACGAAACTTCGGTGTTGCTCTCGGCGGTCCATTCACCCATCCGGTGCGGATTGGCTTGTGCGAAACGCTTCACCGCGGCGGCGGCCCTGCGATCGGAATTGCCTTCGCGCAAGACCGGGTTGACTGCAGAGCCCTTGATCGCATCGTAGCGGGCGCGAATGTCCTTCTCGCTGTCCGTTTCAGGTGCGTCCGGGTAATCGGGCAGATTGTATCCCTGCCCCTGCAACTCGCGGATGGCCGCAACAAGCTGTGGCCCCGACGCCGAAATATTGGGGAGTTTGATGATATTGGCTTCGGGCGTTTTGACCAGTTCGCCCAGTTCGGCCAGATCATCACTCTGGCGCTGATCCTCTGTCAGGAACTCGGGAAAGGCAGCGATGATCCGCCCCGACAGGGAAATGTCGCGCGTGCCAACGCTGATCCCAGCAGCCGCGGCAAATCGCTGGATAATTGGCAGAAACGACGCTGACGCCAATTCGGGCGCTTCGTCAACCTTGGTATAGATAATGTCTGGAACTGTCTTGTCAGTCATGTGATGGGCCCCTCTGCAACTGTGCGTACCATAGGCAAATTCTGCGCCGAGGTAAACAGTGCACAATGGTATACAATTCACTTTTTTGGAAACACGTGCTGACAGCCAACGTCATGCCGCGCGCGCTGCGATCTGCCACGTCACAGGCCCCCCATCCAGCACACAACCGGACGACAGTTTTATTTCACAAAGATCGCGCGCGGCGTGGTACACAGCATTTCCGGTCCGGTTTCTGTTATCAACACGGGCTCTGTGATCTCCAGCCCACCATCTTCCAGCCAGAGCGCAGGCATGAAATGGATCACCATTCCCGGCTTCAACTCGGTCATGTCTCCACGCCGCAAGGACAGGGTCCGCTCGCCCCAATCCGGCGGATAACTCAGCCCGATGGAATAGCCGCAGCGATTGTCTTTCTCGAAACCACGCTTGTTCAATGTCGCGTTAAAGGCATTCGCGACATCCTCCGCGCGCGCACCCGGATAACATTGCGCAAGCCCGGCTTCTGTCGCCTCCAGGACAGCTTCCTCGGCATGGCGGTACAAGTCAGGAACCGTCCCGAAAAACAATGTGCGCGATTGCGGACAATGATAGCGCCGGTGCACTCCTGCGATCTCGAAAAATGTCGACTCGCCAGCGCGCATGGGTCGGTCATCCCATGTCAGATGGGCAGCAGTCGCATCCAGACCGGACGGAGCCATTGGAACGATCGCCGGATAATCACCCCATTGACCATCTGCACCAACAATTCCGGCTTTCGAGATTTCAGCCACGAGAAGGTTCTTGGCCATGCCGGGCTCGGCGACGTCAAGAATGACCTCGTGCATGCGCTCCACGATTTTCGCGGCGCGGCGGATGTACAGCAATTCCGACTCTGACTTGACCAGCCTCTGCCAGTTCACCAGCCCTGTCGCATCCTCGAACCGGGCTTCATGCAAGTGATTGACCAGCGTCTGATGCGCGGCAGCAGAATAGTAGTAGTTATCCATCTCGACGCCGATCCAGCCTGTATTCCAGCCGCGATCAATGATCAGCGCCGCGAGGGCCTCCATCGCATGTTTCTGAGGGTTCTGGACATATGTGTCATCATAGGGAACAACACTGTCCGCACCGCGCATGAAGACTGTCCGCTTTGCACCTGGATCGTCTATGGCGCGTCCCCACCAGACAGGCTCTCCCTCCATCGGCAGCAACACCGCTTGATGCACGTAGAAGGACCAGCCATCATACCCAGAGATCCAACTCATGTTGGACGGGTCAGAGATGATCATCAGATCAAGTCCACGCTTTTCCATCTGAATACGAGTGCGGGCGATTCGCCCCTCATATTCGGCATCTGTGAAATTCGGATTGGTGGTGGTCATCTGCGAGGGTTCCGGTGCAAAAGGAACGGCCCCGTGCCAGACACGGGGCCGCGAAACTCAGAAGTCCTTGGTAACTGTGTTCAGAGCATCGCGTGTCACCTCAACCACTGTATCGGCTTCCGCCGCGCTCAGGCAGAGCGGCGGCGCGAAACCTATGATCTCGCCTTGTGGCATGGCCCGCGCGATTACACCATGTCGGGCCATTTCTGCCACGACCTGAGCGGTCAGTTTTTCTGCCGGATCGAAATCCTTGCGCGCGCCAGGGTCGCGCTGCAACTCGACGGCAGCCAACATCCCATCGCCGCGCACTTCGCCCACGAAGCGATGATCAGAAAGCGCAGACGCCATCGCCTGACGGAAATACGCGCCAGTCTCGCGCGCGTTCTGCACCAGACCCAGACTGTCCAACAGCTTCAGATTGGCAACACCGGCCGCAGCGCCAATCGGATGCGCAGAATAAGTCCAGCCATGACCAAAGGGCCCAAACTTGTCGGTCCCTTCTTCCAGAACCTTGAATATCTCATCACTGACAATCGATCCGGACAGCGGCGCGTATGCCGAGGTCAGACCTTTCGCAATGGTGATGATATCGGGATGCAGGCCATAATGGGTTGACCCCATCATCGTGCCCATCCGCCCGAACCCGGTAACCACTTCATCGACAATCAGCAGGATGTCATGCTTTTTCAGGATTGGCTGAATGGCTTCCCAATACCCTTTGGGTGGCGGAACAATCCCTCCTGTCCCTAGAAGCGGTTCGCCGATGAAGGCGCCAATCGTGTCAGCCCCTTCGCGCGCGATCAACTCTTCGAGCTTCGCAGCACAATGCGCTGTAAACGCTTCCTCGCTCATCTGAGGATCAGGGCGGCGGAAATAGTAGGGGGCTTCAGTATGGACGACCTCGGCAAGCGGCAAGCCGAACTTGTTGTGGAACGGTGTCAACCCTGTCAGCGACCCGGTCATCAGCCCAGAGCCGTGATAGCCACGCCAGCGCGAGATGATCTTGCGTTTCTCCGGACGGCCCAGCACGTTCTGGACATACCAGACAAGCTTGACGTTCGTTTCGTTGGCATCCGACCCGCCAAGGCCGAAATAGACCTTGTTCATATGTGCAGGCGCGCGCTCGGCGACCATACGCGCCAGCGTGATCGAAGCCTCGGTCCCATGCCCCACATAGGCGTGATAATAGGCCAGCTCATGTGCCTGCGCGGAAATCGCTTCGGCGATCTCGGTCCGCCCATACCCAACATTGACACAATACAACCCAGCAAACGCGTCCAGAAACCGGTTGCCATCGCGGTCTTCAATGAAAACACCGTCTGCCTTGGTCACAATGCGGTTCGGGCTTTCATTGCGCGCGTGCTGCCCGAAAGCGGTTGACGCATGTAGAAAGTGATCGCGGTCCCACTGGTTGAGTTGGTCATTTGTGAGCATGCCACATCCTTTCTGGCCGCCTATGGTAACGGCCCGTTCATGATTGTCTGAAAACGCAGTGACACGATTCGATCCACCGCCTGTAGCGCACCCTGCCGGAGCGGATGGGGCCTGTCAAATGCCGGCAAGCCATTTGCGCATGCGCGCTCAATCCTGACCGCGCCGGTTCTCCAATCTATAACTGCCTTCGGGCAGGTTCAGCGCCGCTGCCAGTTCCCGCAATTGCGAAATGGACAGGGTTATCACAACCTCATCATCCTTCTTGGGGTCGAGTTGCCGCAAGGTGACACAATCCTCGAAGGCAGTGATGATCACATCTTCACGCAAAGCCGCAGGTGTTGCCGCCCCCTCGTCGACGAGGGTGATGACCGTCGCATCAAAGTCATGTTCAATGGTAAACATAGGAAGAAGCGTACTTCAGGGCGGCGGATGTTAAAAGCCAAAACAGCCAAGCAGAACCACCAAGGCCGCGCCTCTTAACCGTCTGCGCGAAGTGGCTGTGTCAGCCCTGGGTCACAGATCACGGAGGCACAGACCAACCTGCACCCGCCCTGATCAGCAAAAGCGATTTGAAAATCGCCAATGTCGGCTCTCGCAGCTTGCCCTCGCGTCAAAGGCTGGCGTCAAGTTCCGCCACGATCGCCGAACCCATCTCTGCTGTGGAAACGGGAATACCGCCCTCTGGCCCCATCAGGTCAGCTGTCCGCGCACCCTTGGCGAGAACCGCCTCTACAGCGGCTTCAAGCCGCGCGGCTTCAGCCCCCTGGTCAAAACTGTACCGCAAGGCCATCGCAAAGCTGAGAATGCAGGCAATCGGGTTGGCCTTGCCCTGACCCGCAATATCAGGCGCGGACCCATGCACGGGTTCATAGAGCGCCTTGGGCCGACCATTCGCCATTGGGGCACCGAGGCTGGCCGAAGGCAGCATCCCGAGCGAGCCGGTCAGCATTGCCGCAAGATCCGACAACAGGTCACCAAACAGGTTGTCCGTCACGATGACGTCGAATTGCTTCGGCCAGCGGGTCAACTGCATCGCGCCTGCATCGGCATACATATGGCTCAGTTCAACTTCGGGGTATTCTCTGCCCACTTCGGTCACCACCTCGCGCCACAGAATACCCGATTCCATGACATTGGCCTTTTCCATGGAACAGAGTTTCTTGCCTCTGCGCATTGCCAGTTCAAAAGCCGAGCGCGCCACGCGGGCGATCTCTGATTCCGTGTAACGCTGCGTGTTGATGCCGACGCGCTCATTCCCTTCCCGTATGATACCGCGCGGCTCT
>SKWJ01000292.1 GCA_007128995.1 Paracoccaceae bacterium | reverse complement strand
TGTCGGATCGGTGCCCACTCCGACCCGGTTTGAGTAGCGTCTGTCTTAGGGTCTTGAACCAAACTCGTACTGGTAAGGTGCAAACTGACGGAGAAAGGTTTTTGTCCTGATGCTGCGCACTCTCATAGTTCTTGGTGCCATTGGTTCAGGCGGGGCTGCGGCGTGGATATCGACCACGATGACCGCGTCGCAGCCACTGCCATCTGTGGTTGTGGCAGAACAGCCCATTCCGCGGGTCGAAATACTTGTTGCTGACCGTGATCTTCCAGCGGGCGCTGTGCTGCGCCCGGGTGATCTGCGTTGGCAATCCTGGCCGGAAGAGCTGTTGCTGGCCGGCGCAATGCGCCGCGATGCACAGCCGGGCGCACCCGAGGCATTTTCTGGCCAGATGGTGCGGATTGCGTTGACAGCGGGCGAGCCGCTTCGCGCTGACAAGCTGATTCAGGCGCAGGGCGGCTATCTGTCTGTCTTGCTGGAGCCGGGCAAACGTGCTGTGGCCGTGCGTATTTCGGTCGAAAGCACCGCAGGCGGGTTTATCATGCCGAATGATCATGTCGATGTCTTGCGAACCTTCAGCAGGCAAGGGCCTTCTGGGCAGTCAGAAATGGTCAGCGAGACGATCCTGAGCAATGTCCGGGTTCTTGCGATCGACCAAAGCACTGATACCCGAAACAGCGAAACAGTGCTGGGCAAGACTGCCACACTGGAGTTGGAGGCAAGTGAGGTCGAAATCGTGACCGCGGGGGAAGCTTCGGGCCTGCTTTCGCTTGCCCTGCGCGCTTTTGCGGACAATGCGGAAGAACGGCGGATCATGCACCAACCGGTCGCAGCGGCCCCGACGACGATCCGGATTTCGCGTGGTGGGGTGGTGGAACAGGTGGATCTGCGATGAACCGCGTTGTTGGCTCTGACAATCTGAAAGGGATGGCGGTAGAACAGCCGTTGCTGCTCGGCCCGGATATGCGGTGCATGCCGGACGCTGGTGCCCTGGCCGGACACACACCGCGCATTTCGATCGGAGTGTTCTGCGTCAGCGAAGCCCCCAGCGCAGCCCTGAGCGCCGCGATGCGCGATCGCAGATTGTCGCGCGCAGCGTCGACTATCCAGAGCGGAGGCTTCGAAGCGGCCTATAAATACTGCGCGCGGATGCCGACGCCCGATGTCCTGATTGTGGAAACCGCGACCCAGGATGACGCGCTTCTGGCAGAGCTTGACCAGCTTGCGAGCGTCTGCGACGCGGATACCAAGGTTATCGTTATCGGGCAGGCGAATGACATAGCCCTGTACCGTGAAGTCATTGGCCGGGGCGTGTCGGATTATCTGGTTGCGCCGGTTGACAGCTTGCTGGTCATCGCGGCTGTCCTGAAGCTTTATTCCGGGGCGGTGGCGCCGCGCCTGGGGCGTGTGTGCGGGTTTCTGGGTGCGAAAGGGGGCGTCGGGTCGTCAACATTGGCGCAGAATGTCGCGTGGCGCATGGGCGAACAGCGCAAGGGGCCAGTCATGCTGGCCGATCTGGATCTTCAGTTTGGCACTGCGGCGCTGAATCTCGATCTGATCCCGTCGGCAGGATTTGCTGAACAGATGACAGATGTCGAACGACTTGATCAGGCGCTGCTGGAGCGGACATTGATCCAGAAGGGACCCTATCTGCATGTTCTTCCCGCGTCTGGCCGCATGCATGATGTTACCCCGCCGGACCCGGATGCCGTGGAAAAGCTTCTCGACATCTGCCGCGAGATGTTTCCGATCGTGGTGCTGGATTTGCCGCATCTGCAATCACCGTGGATGAAGGCCGCGCTCGATTCTGTCGATGATCTTGTGATCGTGGCCGCACCCGATCTTGCTAATCTGCGCAATGCAAAATGCCTGTTTGATATTTTCCGCAATTCGCGGCCGAATGACGCACCGCCGAAGTTGGTGCTGAACCAGATGGGGATTGCGCGGCGCGCCGGCATTTCTACGGCTGATTTTGCCGGCGCGTTGGATGTCGAGATCAAGACACAGATCGGGTTCGATCCTCAGGCTTTTGCGAAAGCGGCCTGTGACGGACGGTTGATCACGGAAGAAACGCCCAGATGTGCAGCAAGTCGGGCGATTGCAGATCTGGCACGAGAACTTGACATGCGCCAAACGCACAGATCCGGCGGTGTCGGTCAGAAAGAGCACTGGTTCACAATGCCGTGGCGATTTGCGGGATGAGGGAAAACAAGATGGATCGAAGCGACAACACCGGAGACGCAACCCTGTATCAGCAACCGAGTTGGGAGAATCGAAACGTGGACGAACCTGCATTGATCCGCGGCTGTCAGCCCCAGGATGATTATATCGGCGACACCAGCGGATGGTGGATCGTCCCCTGCGTCTTTCTGGGCGCATTGAGCTGGGTTGGTATCTTCTACTTTATTTTCAGCTGACGACACACTGGCCGGGCTGATTGGCAAGCCAGTGTCACTTTCAGGATACTTGCAGCATGTTCGGCAAAAGACAGGGCCAAGGCACGAAACTTCTGGAGGTCAGCCCCCCGACCACCCCTCGTCTGGTTGCGACCGCGCCGAAAGAGCGCCCTACCCAGTCTGGCCCGGTCAAAGCCCAATCTGAAAAGCCAGCGTCTTTTTTTGATCTCAAGAAGGTTATCTTCGCGACCCTGATCGAAGCGATTGACATCTCCAGCCTGTCCGAGATGGATCAGGCTGATGCAAGGCGCGAAGTCGCCAGCGTCACGGCCGATATTCTTGCAGTTCAGAAGACAGTGCTTTCGGCCAAGGAGCAGGATGAGCTTGTCGAGGATATCTGCAATGATGTTCTGGGCTATGGTCCGCTGGAGCCGCTGCTTGCGCGCGATGATATCTCTGACATCATGGTCAACGGGACCAATCGCATTTACATCGAGGTGGGCGGACGCGTTCAGGAAACCGATATCAGGTTTCGCGACAATACGCAGTTGCTCAAGATCTGTCAGCGGATCGTCAGTCAGGTCGGGCGGCGGGTGGATGAATCCAGCCCGATCTGTGATGCCCGGTTGCCCGATGGCAGCAGGGTCAACGTGATTGCACCGCCGCTTGCTATCGACGGCGCTACCCTGACGATTCGGCGTTTCAGAAAGGACAAGCTGACACTGGATCAGCTGGTCCAGCTTGGCGCGATCAGTCCTGAAGGGGCAGAAATTCTCAAGATCATTGGCCGCACTCGGTGCAACGTGTTGATATCTGGCGGCACCGGATCAGGCAAGACGACGCTTCTCAACTGTCTGACAGCCTATGTCGATGATCATGAGCGCATCATAACTTGCGAGGATTCTGCCGAACTGCAACTGCAACAACCCCATGTCGTGCGGCTGGAGACACGCCCGCCGAATATCGAGGGGATCGGCGAGATTACCATGCGCGACCTTGTGCGCAACTGCCTTCGGATGCGCCCCGAACGCATAATTGTCGGCGAGGTGCGTGGCGCCGAAGCATTCGATCTGCTACAGGCCATGAATACCGGGCATGACGGATCAATGGGAACGCTGCATGCCAACAGCCCGAGGGAAGCCCTGTCACGCCTGGAATCGATGATCACGATGGGTGGCTTCTCTCTGCCGGTAAAGACGATCCGAGAAATGGCGGTCAATTCTGTTGATATCATCGTGCAGGCTGCGCGCCTGCGCGACGGGTCCCGACGGATAACCCATATCACCGAGGTTCTCGGCCTCGAGGGTGACGTTCCCATCACCCAGGATATCTTTGTCTATGATATGCTGGGCGAAGATGCGCAGGGCCAGATCATCGGCGTCCATCGTGGAACCGGTATCGGCAAGCCCGCATTCTGGGACAAGGCCCGCTATTACGGCGAAGAAGTGCGGCTTGCGCGCGCGCTTGACGCCGCATCGGCAGTGTTATGATCGCCGCGCGGCCCCGCGCTTTGCGGATACTGGGCAGATGACCCCGGCGCTGGCAACGTTTGTCCTGTTCGTCCTTGTCGCGACAAGTGTCGGGGCATTGATCCTGGCGATATTCCTGCCCGGAGTGTCCGGGCACAGCCGCCTGAAACAGCGCCGCAACCTTGCTTTGGGTCTGCAGGACAGTTCCGGCCATCCGGCAGGGGGCAAGGGCGCGGGCAGTGCCCGCAATGTGCGCCGGTCGGTCGAAGAAACATTGCGCGAAATCGACGAGAAGGCAAAAGCCGAAAGCAAGGGGCGTATGTCGCTGTCAAGTCGCCTGTATGAGGCGGGACTGAGCCACTGGTCACGCGCGACCTATGCCGGTGTCAGCCTTGGCACGGGGATTGCAGTGTCGGCGGTGCTTTGGGCAGGGTTCGGAATGGGGATCATCGCCAGCTGTGGCTTTGGACTGGCCGCGGGGCTATGGTTTCCCCATGCCTTGATCGCACGACGTATCAAGCAACGCCGCGTGGCTTTTACCGCCGCCTTTCCCGATGCCGTTGATATTATCGTTCGTGGGGTGCGATCGGGGATACCGCTGACGGATTGCCTGCGGATCGTTGCAACAGATTCCGCCGAGCCGGTCAGAACCGAATTCCAGACGATGATCGAGGACCTGACCATGGGATTGTCCGTGGAAGAGGCCGTCCAGCGCATGGCGGAACGTGTCAAGCTGGAAGAGGCGCGATTTTTGTCTATCGTTATCACGATCCAGAGCAAAACCGGTGGCAACCTGTCAGAAGCGCTGGGCAATCTGTCTGTCGTGCTGCGTGACCGTGCCAAGATGCGTGGCAAGATCCGTGCGATGAGTTCCGAGGCCAAGGCATCGGCCGTGATCATCGGGACGCTGCCCCCGATTGTGTGCTTCCTCGTTTTCCTGTCATCGCCCGAGTATGTCGGTCTGCTGTTTTCGACTCTGGCAGGGAATATTGTTCTGATCGCCTCTGGACTCTGGATGCTGTGCGGGGTCGCGATCATGCGCCAGATGATAAATTTCGATTTCTGATTGGACCGACATGTCTGACATTACACCATTCTTGCAGACCGACCTTCTCATCCCTGCGCTGTCGGCGCTGGCAGTGGGGCTGGCCGTTCTTGCCGTCGCCTGGCCTTATCTGAGCAGACCTGCACATCTTGTCAGGTTGCGCCAGATCACGCATGCCGATCTGCGCGGTACAAAGAATACCATGAGCAAGGCACCTGGCCCCATGGTGCGGCCTCTGCTGCGCCGTGAACCACGCAAGATTTTTCTGGACATCGTGCGGCGCCTTGATCTGTCACGCGAGGCAGAAAACGGTGAGACGATCCAGTTGCTGCAACGTGCCGGGTTTCGCGGCAGGTCGCCGGTGATCACGTATCTGGCCATGCGGGTGATATGCCCCTTGGCCATGCTCGGGCTTTCGGCCTTTTATGTCTTTGTCGTCGTGAAGCCGGATCTGCCAATGCCGGTGCTTGCGGCAGGGGTCATACTCAGTGCGTTTGGCGGATATTTTCTGCCGATGCTGTTCTTGCGCAATCGTATCACGAAGCGACAGTTGTCGATCCGTCGTGCTTGGCCGAATGCTCTGGATCTGCTGTTGATCTGTGTGGAATCCGGCATGAGCAGCGAAGCTGCATTCCGCAAGGTCACTCAGGAAATCGGGCTCGATTCTCCTGCCCTCGCTGAGGAGCTTTCCTTGACGACAGCGGAATTGGCATATCTGCCGGATCGGCGCATCGCCTATGAGAATCTCGCACGGCGTACCGATATTCCTGCCGTGAAATCCGCGATCGTCAGCCTGATACAGTCCGAAAAACACGGGACATCACTTGGCAAGGCGCTGCGCGTCCTGTCGCAAGAGGCGCGTGAGACAAGGATGTCGGAAGCCGAACATAAAGCGGCTGCATTGCCACCCAAATTGACAGTGCCGATGATCATCTTTTTCCTTCCGGTGCTGTTCGCGGTCATCCTTGCGCCAATGATCATCCAGATCATGCAGGGCTGACATATGGCCGCAGCAGGGTGCAACACGGCGACCTGCGCAGACATCCCTGCGTCGGACGCCCTGTCAGCTGCGCTGCACGTCAAGTCGTTCTATTTCAGCACAAGCACGCTCGGCTTGAACACGAATCCGGTCATGCGCCGTTGTCGAGTCTTCTGGTGCTGCCGCGTGTTCAAGGAAATCGACACAGGCTGCATGAAGCGCGGAGAATCCTATGAAACCGGCCCGCCCGCAGTAATGATGAACCCGCTCGCGCAAGGTCTTCTCCGGGTGTTTCGGTTCGGACCCGGGCGCGAATTCGGCGCAGAGTTCAGCGCGAAACTCTTGAAGCCAAAATCTGGCCTGTGCTGTCCCCATAAGCTCCGTGAATTCCTGCAGCGAGGTCGGGTCGATCAGCGGCAGCGTGTCGGGTGTTTCTGCAGCCGCGCATCCCGGTTCTGCAAGATGCTGCAGCGGGGTATCAGCAGTGGAGGGTCTTTTCATCTATTTGGTGTCCTACAGGCACTCTGAACACATATACCAAGCAGTCTCAT
>SKWJ01000107.1 GCA_007128995.1 Paracoccaceae bacterium | reverse complement strand
TGCTTCCCAGACAAGAAAGCTGATCAAGCTGCCGGGGCTGCCCGCTGCATCGCCGTAGAACAGGTGCAACTGTTCCCCATCAGCGAAGCCAGCGGTCTGCTTGACCAGCCGCAACCCCAGAAACCCCGCATAGAAATCGACATTGGCCTGCACACGCGCTGTGATCGCGGTCAGGTGGTGCAATCCGGTAGGCATGGGAAATCCTCCCTTCCAAGGCACATATGCGCGTCAGTTCAGACTGGCATATAGGTATGGCAGTGATACGTCACGACCGATGGACCGGAAAATGCCGTGTTCGGCGCTGGCGGACAGGGTTTGCTTGCCCGATTCCTTCTTGGCCCATAGATTGGGCCTAACACAGGAGACTGCGCCATGAGCTGGAACCCGACCCTCGATCCCGGTTGCCCCGATGATGTGGGCGTCGATGCCATTGAAACGCTGATCGTGCCGCGTGCACGCGATCTGGGATCATTCGAGGTGCGCCGCGCCTTACCCGCGCCTAAGCGGCAGATGGTGGGGCCGTTCATCTTCTTCGATCAGGCGGGGCCTGCCGAGTTCCTGACAGGTCAGGGCATCGATGTGCGTCCGCATCCGCATATCGGGCTGGGCACAGTCACTTACCTGTATCAGGGCGAGTTCCATCATCTCGACAGCACGGGGGCCGACCAGATCATCCGCCCCGGCGCGCTGAACTGGATGATGGCGGGGCGCGGCGTCACCCATTCCGAACGGACCCCGCAAGTGACTCGGCAAGGACCGTCCAGCCTGTTCGGCATCCAGACATGGATTGCCCTGCCCGAGGACCGCGAAGACGAGACGCCCTTCTTCGAGCACCATAGCGCCGACAGCCTGCCTGAAATCCTTGATACCGGCATCAAGGCGCGGCTGATCCTTGGCGCGGCCTATGGCGCGACAGCCCCCGCGACGATGTATTCCGACACCTTCTATCTCGATGTCGTGCTGGACCCCGGCGCGCGCTTTCCCTTGCCCGATGAGCATGAGGATCGCGGCCTCTACATCACCTCCGGCACAGTCGAGATCGCAGGCGAGGTGTTCGAGGCGGGGCGCATGATGGTCTTCCGTCCCGGCGACAGGATTACCGTGCGCGCAGGCGAGACGGGCGCGCGGCTGATGGCGCTGGGCGGGGGCACACTGAACGGGCCGCGCCATATCTGGTGGAATTTCGTGGCGTCGTCACGCGAGAAGATCGAGGCTGCGAAGGAAGACTGGCGCGCGGCACGGTGGGGGCAGGGGTTGTTCGATCTGCCGCCGCAGGACCGGGATGAACATATCCCCCTGCCGTAAAGGCCGCGCAGAAAAACCCCCAAAGGCTGCGGCGTTGCTACGTCACAGGTTTTCGCTTCGCCGCAGCAATGAAGGGGGCTGTGCGGATCAGGTCTTTCCGCTCAAGAGCTGCGACCATCGCCTGAGCAACATCGGCCCGCGCAATCCTCTTGGATACCGGGGTATCCCAAGACAGCACCCAGTTCCCGGTTGCCGGACCATCTGTCAGCATCGGGGGCCGCAGCATCGTGAAATCAAGGTCGGACGCGGCGAGGTCCTGATACTCGGCCTGACGCTCTGCCAGCATCTTGCGCATCAGCACCCGAAAGATGCCACCGATAATGCGGTCGACCATTGCCTTTGCGTCACCCGGCACATCGACCGCCGCGCCGGCCACCGTTATGTAGCGCAGCCCCGGAATGCGGGCGGCGATGACGCTGCGGGACGCTGGCAGGCACACTGCGCCTGTCCGGCTGGACCCGAGGGCACAGACCACAGCGTCAGCACCTTGCAGCGCATGCGCGACCGCCCGCCGATCATCCAGTTGCCCTGTGATCGCCTTGCCTGCCCAGCTTTGCGGCGCGCGGCGACCATAAAGCGTAATGTCATGACCGGCCCGCGCGAGTTCTGTCAGAACATGCTGACCTGTGCGCCCGGTTCCACCGAATACGACCACCTTCATTGCGTTTTCCCTTGCTTGATCTTTCCTTGCAGGGTCATACGTGTTACAGCACATTTGGGAAGTACGCACCTTTAGGATACTGCCGATGGATACGTCACCACTTGATGCTCTTGGCCTGCTGGACCATGACTTCGACAATAATGCGGTACAGTGTCCTGTCGAAGAAGCGATGCAGTTATTGACGGGAAAATGGCGGATGCTGGTGCTCTACCGTCTGCGCAAGGGTCCGATGCGGTTCAACGCGTTGCAGCGTAGCCTTGCCCCTGTGACCCAAAAGGTGCTGACCGCCACTCTGCGCGGGCTGGAATCCGATGGGCTGTTATGGCGCGAGGTGCGTGCCGAGGTTCCGCCGCATGTCATCTATGGACTTACGCCCTTTGCTGCAGGGGCAGCGCCGGTCTTCGAGGCTATGGCCGAATGGATACTGCGGAACAAGGCCCTTGAAGGCGCCACAGGTTAGATGTGGCCGGTCAGGGTGGTAGATCCATCGTCTGGCCGGATTCAGAAACGCGCAGCACAGCCCGGCGCGCGCTTGCCGGGAGCAGGGCATGATCATCGGCGGGGTATCGCGGCAGTTGTCGATGCCGCTACAGGAGCACCATTTCCAAGAAGAGCGCCACTTCGCCGGTCAGTGCAGTGCGAAACGCGATCAGGACCCAGAGCGCCCAGAGGGCTGCCACGCCAATCACCAGGGGCCGCTGCGCACGATCCGGCAGCGCATAGGCGGCAAGCAGGGCGGCAACCGGTACGGCCTGCATCATGTGTGTCGCCAGAAAATGTGCGACGCGCAGATCGCCACTGCTCAGCGACCAACCGGTCGGAGCCATGCGCGCGGAAAGGTCTGGCACGCCGCCGACATAGGGGCTGCCGCGCGCGCCAATGGCAAAGGCGGTTACCAGGGTCAGAACGGTCCCGCCCAGAAGGCCCAGCACGATCCCCACCTTGAGCGGCTCGGGAGCCCTGAAACCGGAATCGCGCCCCACGGCCACCGCCACCGCCCCTGCAGCGCCTGTGATGATGACGGCACAAAACGCCATGACCGAGAACATCGCCCGATGAAACGCCGTGCTATCGTTGAAATGCGAATGTTGGCCTTGCGCGGCCTGCGCGATGATCCATCCCATCTCGAGCGTGCAGGCAACCAGAAAGGCCAGCGCGACGGCCTGCATCACAGGCCCGGACCTGAGCCGGGGACCAAGGCGTCCAACGACCAGAGCAAGCGTTCCCGCGTGAACGGCCAGTGCCAGCTCGAACTTCAGCGGCTTTGCCCAGACCGAGATGCCGCCAATGGTGCGTGTATCCAGCGCCCACAGGCCAAGGGTCACTCCGAACGCTGCGACCATTGTGATGGCGATTGCCGCATAGATGCGCTCTGGCAGAGTGTCATGGATGCCCACGCGCAGCGTCAGCGCGCGCATCACGATGTGACCAGTTTTGTGAGGGTCAGGATCGCAAGGGCGAACCCACCCAATCCAAGGGCGGCCAACAGACCATCGCTCACGAGTAGGGCAGCAGCGAGAATCGTCACGACCAGCGCCAGTGTTGTGGCCGAGAAAGGAACCAGTTCCAGAAACGGCATCGCAAGGCCGCAGACGATGCAGGTTGACAGCGCTAACGGTCTGCCCGGGAATGCGAAAAACCAGCCCGCCCGCGCCACGGATCTGCGGTCGATGAACCGCGCCGGGCGGTCCAGCCGCTCCAGCGCCCGCAGCAGCCTCTCGGCAGACAAGTGCCGGCGCAGAATGACGGCGGGAAACCAGATCGTCGGACGGCCAAGAAGTATCTGAAACGCGACAAGCGCAATTGTCAGCCCGCCAAGGGACGACAGGCCCGGAATGCCGCTGAGAGGGGTTACGAGGATCAGCGCGGGCAGCAGCAGAAGGACGGGCTGCACAGCCGGGTCCATCGCCCGCACGAGTGTCTCCATGCTTACTGACGGACCGGCAATTGCGCCGCGTATCCGTTCCAGAATGTCCTGCACCGGATGCGCGCGCGGCACATCGTGGGCAAGAGCCTTTGGCGCTGGGCCAGGAGGCAGGCACTGTCGCACTGTCACCCGCGCGCCTCCGCAGCAAGGATCGCCCGGCTGATGGTCATCAGATAGTCCCAATCGTCGATCTTGGCGGTGGTGACCTTGGTTTTCATATCGATATGCAGGAATGAATGGCCATGAACAAAGGACCACAGCATATAGGCGCGGCGCTGCACTTGCGGGTCGTCGGGCAGCAGATCCAGACAGGCAGCGGCGGCCTGCACAACCACGCCAAAACAGCTCTCCCCCTTTGTTTGCAGGTCGGGGGCGTGTTCGTGCCCTTCGGTCAGGCTGAACACCAACCGGAAGACCCCCGGTTCGGCACGGGCAAAATCGACATAGGCCAACCCGATGGCAGCCACCGCTTCTAGCGATCCGGTGGGGTGCGCAGCGGCAGCCGCCTCCATTGCCAAACGCAGCCGGTCCATGGCTTCGCTGACCACGCCGCGCAGGATCTCGGGGCGATCCTTGAAGTGTTTATAAGGCGCGGCCGAACTTACACCGGCGCGGCGCGCAGCCTCTGCCACCGAGAAACCATCCGGGCCATGCGTTTCGACCAGATCCCGGACAGCCGCGATCAGTTGCGCGCGCAGGTCGCCATGGTGATAGCCCGACTTTGGCGTCACGGTCGGGGGGGCATCAGTTGGTGACGTGTCATTCGACATTCTGGTTGGGCCTTTCCTCAAAGTGAGTGGCATTCACTTTTATCTTGACTGAAGTTAGCACTTCTTACATATAAGTGCAAGTGCAAGACTGTCCGTCTAGCTTCTGCACCTGCCGAACATCACACGCGGCAGCGTCTTCCGCCCCAGACCTGCGCGCCCGCATCCCGCGCGTGGGCCGATCCCGCTTGACCCTGAAAGGCGCGCCCGATGCCGCAGGATGTCTATGTTTCCATCACTGGCTTGCAGGTGCGGCGGGTCTGGCACATTCCGTCCTTCTGGTTGATTGCCATGAAATCCATGGTGCAAGCACGCAATGCCCCCGGCAACATTTCCGCCGATGCGCGCAAAATCAACGGCGTTCATCACACGCTTTCAGTCTGGACCAACAAAGACGCCATGCGGGCCTATCTGACAATGGGTCCGCATCTTGAGGCCATGCGTCTGCTTCCCAGCATCGCCACAGGGAAGGTCGTTGGCTACTTTGCGCAGGAAGCCCCCGACTGGTCAGAGGTCCATGCCATTTGGCGCGATCACGGACGCAATGTCTGAATCGCCTTGCCAAAGTGAGTGATTCTAACATATGTAAGTATATCTAACTTTATCGGAGCGTTCCATCCATGACCCCACGTAGGATATCAGGTATTCGCAAGGCGTTAGGTCGGGTTCTGACCGCGACTGTGACGCTCATGGTCTGCGGGGCTGCCGCCGCAGCTGTTATCGGAGGGTTCTCCCTGATGACAGCTGAAGGCGATGCGGCCCCTGCCGCCACGGCCCCGCGAACCTCTGTCGGGGTGATGACGGTTGAACTGGCATCGGGCTACACGGTCACGCGCCGGTTCACGGGTCAGGTTGAGGCGGCGGCGCGCACCGATCTGGGGTTCGAATTTGGCGGGCGCATCACCGAAGTACTGGTCGAGGAAGGTGATATCATAGCCGCGGGCACTGTGCTTGCCCGGCTCGACACCAGTTCCCTGATCCCCGAACGCGCGGCGCTTGAAGCGGAACTGGCAGCCCTCGCCACTGACGCCGAACTTGCCCGGCTGACACTGGCGCGCAACGACGCGCTGATGGAACGGGGGTTCCGCTCGGTCGCGGCGCAAGACGATGCCCGGCTGACACTGGCGCGCGCCGAGGCCGGGATGGCCGCCGCGCGCGCGCGCATCGCGGGCGTTGGTGTGCGGTTGGAAAAGTCCGTGCTGACAGCGCCCTATCCCGCCCGAATCGGCGCTCGGATGGCCGATCCGGGACAAACAGCGGCGGCAGGGCAAACCGTTCTGGTGCTGTTTGATGCAGCCCCGGCGCGGGCACGGGTGGGTTTGCCGCCCGATCTGGCTGCCATACTCAGCGTGGGCGAGTCTGTCGCCGTTGACATTGGCGGCACGATACAGACCGCCACTCTTCGCCAGATCCGCCCCGATCTGGACCCCACTACCCGCAGCCGGTCGGTTGTGCTGGCCCTGCCCGCAGATACCGCCCCAGTGCTGGGCGACACTGTTGCGCTGATCTTGGAGCAGACTGTCGCGGCGACAGGCTTCTGGGCGCCGCTTGGCGCCTTGCGCGAAGGGGTGCGCGGCAGTTGGTCGGTCATGGCGCTTGAAATCACGCCGGAGGGCGACCGCACCCGGCCCGCCGCAGTCGAAGTGATCCACACCAACGGCGCCCGCGTGTTCCTGCGCGGGGAACTGCCCCCCAGCGCGCGCATTATTGCAGAAGCACTGGATCGCGTCGCCCCCGGCCAGCTTGTTCTGCCCCAACTCGCAGCCGCGCGGGACTAGGGCCCATGGACACGCT
>SKWJ01000126.1 GCA_007128995.1 Paracoccaceae bacterium | reverse complement strand
TGCAAAGCATCGCGCTGTCACGGGAGATGAAATGCCCGAACCCGTGGCCAATGACTGTCAGCACACAAGTTTGGAACTCAAGCAGGTTCTATCGGCGCTTGACCAACTGCCCGAAGCTCAGCGCCACCCGATCATTCTGATCGCCCTGCGCGAAATGAGCTATACCGAAGCCGCCCGGACGCTTGGGGTGCCCCTTGGCACATTCATGTCGCGCCTTGGCCGCGGACGAGAAGCCCTGCGCAAGTTCATGCATGGCATTGCAACCGGCAAGGCGGCAGCGCCAAAACGAAAGGAGAGCGGCAGATGAAAGACCCGCAGCAAAACACTGACTCGTTCGATTTGGACCCCGACCTCCTGGCATATGTTGATGACAGATTGCCGCCTGAGAAGATGGCCGAGATCGAAGCACGTCTGGCCGGCGATGTGGCCGCGCGCGATGCGGTTGCACAATGGCGTCATGACGACGAAATGATCCGCCAGGCCGCCCTTCAGGCAGACGACCTTCCATTGAACCTGCGCACCGCCGCACTTGAGAAGGAACTGGCCACCAAGCTGAAGGCACGGCAAAGGCGGGCGTGGCTTTTGCAACCAAGTCTGCGCCAGATTGCCGCCAGTGCGGTTATCTTTGCTGCGGGTTGGGGTGCCAACGGCTATTTTAACAGCGAGCGCGCGTTCACATCATCGCAGCACCCTATATTCGTCGAAGCTGCAATCTCGGGACATTACGCCTATTCGTATGCGCAAAAGGTCAGTGCAGAGTTCAGCGCCGATGAGATCGAGGCGGCCCTGGACTGGATGTCGGATCGGATGCAGTACAAGATCACAAGTCCAAAACTGGAACGTCTGGGCTATCAGGTTGAGACTGCGCGACTGGTGACGGAGAACGGTGCGCCGATGGCGGTCTTTTACTTGAGAAATGCAGCAGACGATCAAGTCACAGTGTCCATGACGCCGCAAACAGAAAGCGACCCGGTACAGCCCCTGCGCATCGTCAAGATGGCAAATGACAATGTCGCATACTGGAGCGAGCGTGGAATGTATTATACCATTGTCGCCAAGGCGGATTCCGGAATGATGACCTCCCTCGCTGCTGCGGTGCTTGACTGAGTCGTGCGGGAAGGGACGTAACTTAGAACGTCACCTCCTGCGCTACCCCGCGTTCAATGCCAAGTGACACTGCGCGTGCCGCTACAGCCAGATCCTGCAAACCGACACCAGTGCCATCGAAGAGTGTGATCTCGGTCTCAGAGGATCGCCCCGGATGCTCCCCGGTGATGACGCGTCCGATCTCAATAATGTCTGACGGCGAAATAAGCTCCGCAGCGACTGCGTGCTGCGCCTCACCGATCGACACGGATTGAGCGACCTCATCCGTGAAAACTCTCGCGCGCGAAAGCAGCGCAGCCTCGACTTCCTGCTTGCCTTTGGTATCCGTCCCCATGCAGGCCAGATGTGTCCCGGCCCGGATGTGGGACGCCATCAGGATCGGATCGAAACTGGAGGTGATGGTGATGATGACATCTGCCTGAGCGCCCAGGTCTTCAAGACTGACTGCCTCGAATGGAAGGCCAAGCGCTGCAGCTTCATCCGCCAGTCTGGGCAACATTTCCGGATGCAGGTTCCACCCCACGACCCGCTCAAACTGACGCTGCCGGACGGCTGCGCGCAGCTGAAACAGGCTCTGATGACCAGCACCGACCATGCCCAGAACCTTTGCGTCTGCACGTGCGAGATATCTGATCGAAATGGCAGAGGCTGCCGCTGTCCGAAGCGCGGTCAGCAGGTTTCCGCCAACCATGGCCACAGGCTTGCCGCTGTCTGGGTCGAACAGGTAGACCGTGCTTTGGTGGTTCGGGATACCCCTGTCAGTATTGCCCGGGAAGTAGCCGCCAGCCTTGACGCCCAGAATGGCATTCACGCGGTCCAGTCCTGATTTGAAACCGTATTGCCGCCCAGCGCCCAGGGCCTCGCGGACCACCGGGAAGTTATATGCGTCCCGCCGCGCCATGGCGGCGAAACAGCCCTCGATCGCGGCGAAAGCTGACGCTTCATCCAACAAATCTGCGATGGCGGATTCAGGGACGATCCACATGGCTGTGTTCCTTCATGTTTTCGTGCTCAGACGCCCGAGACGCGGTGTCAAAGGCTCAATAAGCCTTGCCGCGCGCTGACACCGGCCAGAGCGTTTCGACCTTGCCGTCCCGAACGCCCACATACCAGTCATGTACATTGCAAGTCGGGTCACAATGGCCCGGCACCAGCCGCAGTTTTTCGTTTACGCTCAGAATATTGCCTGGGTCTTCGACAACACCATGCTCGTCCGAGCATTTGACATATCTGACATCGTCGCGCCCGAAGATCACCGGCAGTCCACTATCAACAGACTGCGCCTTCAGCCCGGCATCGACAATGGCTTTTCCGGGTTTTGCTCGGCTCATGACGCTTGTCAGAATAAAGAGCGCATTTTCCCATTCGCCCTGATCGATCCGTTTCCCGTCCTTGTCGAGGATGCGCCCGTAATCAGCGTCCATGAAGGCGTAGGAGCCGCATTGCAACTCGTTATAGACCCCGGATGTGCTTTCGAAATAGTAGCTGCCCGTGCCACCGCCACCGACGATATCGCACGCAATCCCCTCGGCCTTCAGCGTATCGACGGCGTCTTTCACCATCGCCACGGCGATGTCGATCTTGGCCTTGCGGTCCTCATAGCTGTCCATGTGCTGCATCGCACCCTGATAGGCCTGGATGCCGGCGAATTTCAGCCCCGGTGCAGCATCAATCGCCTTTGCAATCTCGACCACTGCGGCGGTTGTCGTCACCCCACAGCGCCCGGCGCCACAATCGATCTCGACCAGACACTCGATCTGCGTGCCATGTCGTTGCGCAGCGCCTGACAGATCTGCAACATTCGCCAGATCATCGACACAGCAGATCGCCCGCGCGCCCAATTTCGGAATGCGGGCAAGCCGGTCGATCTTTGCGGGGTCACGCACCTGATTCGAAACGAGAACGTCCTTCATCCCGCCGCGCGCAAAGACCTCTGCTTCACTGACTTTCTGACAGCAGACACCACAAGCCCCGCCAAGGTTTTCTTGCAATTTTGCGACATCAACCGATTTGTGCATCTTTCCGTGCACACGGTGGCGCATGCCATGCGCGCGCGCATAATCCCCCATCTTGCGGATATTCCGTTCCAACGCATCCAGATCAAGGATCAGGCAGGGCGTCTGGATATCGGCTGCGTCCATCCCGGGTAGAGCAGGGACATCATAGCCGACTTCAAGCTGGTCAAAATTCACGGGTGCATTCATTTTCTTCCCTCCTCAGCCTTTTACCCAAGGCAGTGTGTCAAGATCAACATTGCCGCCGGTGATGATGACACCAACCCTTTTGCCGGCAAAGCGATCGCGGTTCTTCAGGATCGTTGCCAGTGGCACGGCACAACTCGGCTCGATCACGATTTTCATGCGCTGCCATGTGAGCTTCATCGCATCGATGATCTCTTGCTCGGACGCTGTCAGGATATCGGTCACATTGTTGGAGACGAAGTGCCATGTCAGGTCCTTCAGCGGCACTTTCAATCCATCGGCGACAGTGTTCGGCGCGTCATCTGCAATGATATGACCTGCCTTGAAACTGCGATACGCATCATCCGCCTGCTCTGGCTCGGCGGCATAGATCTCTATATGTGGCGCGATGGTCGACAAGGTCAGACAAGTCCCGGACACCATGCCACCCCCGCCAATCGGCGCAATGACCGCGTCCAGCCCCTCGACCTGCTCGAGCAGTTCTTTCGAGCAGGTCGCCTGGCCCGCAATAACGCGCGGGTCGTTGTAAGGGTGAACGAATTCAGCCCCGGTCTGGGCCTCGACCTGTGCAAACACCGCCTCGCGGGATGAGGTCGAGGGTTCGCATTCCGTGATGATCCCGCCATAGCCGCGCACTGCGTCCTTCTTGGCCGCAGGTGCGGTTCTGGGCATTACGACATGACAGGGAATACCCCGGCGGCCCGCAGCATAGCTTAGAGACAGTGCATGATTGCCGCTGGAATGCGTTGCCACCCCCTTTTGCGCCAGATCATCTGGCAGTCCAAACACAGCATTTGAAGCACCGCGCACTTTGAACGCACCTGCTTTCTGGAAATTCTCGCATTTGAACTGCAGATCAGCCCCGCTCAGCGCATTCAGATAGTCTGATGTCAGAATCGGCGTTCGGTGAATATGGGGTGCGATCCGACTATGGGCCACGAGAACGTCGTCATAGGTCGGAACCGCCAGTCCGTTGTGATCTTTCATCGCTCCCTCCTTGGTTCTCTTTATGGGGAAACCCGGCGCTACGGGGCGCACCGTTCACGCAGCGGTGGCAAGCCGTTCGCTTTGGGTCTGGCGCAGATATTCCTGCGCAGCCGCGACGCCTGACCCAAGCCGGATCTTCCAGCCAAGGTCGGCCATGCACATCTCAGCCGTGGCAAGCCCCGACAGCAGCATCACATCCGTCAACATTCCCAGATGACCGATGCGAAACACCTTACCGGCAAGTTCTCCCAACCCGACGCCAAAGGCGACACCATATTTCGACGCTGCAAGTCGCACCAATTCTGTGCCGTCGCACCCTTCGGGCACGACAACCGCAGTCACGGTATCGGAATAAAGGTCGCGGTTGACGGCACAAGGCCGCATGTTCCAGGCCGCAACTGCCTGACGAGTCGCTTCGGCCAGTCGGTGATGACGCGCATAGACTGCCTCAAGCCCTTCCTCTTCCAGCATCTCTACCGAACGCGCCAAACCGGAAATCAGGCCGACAGCAGGTGTATAGGGATAGCCACCAGCCGCATAGGCAGCCAGCATGTCTTTGAAATCGAAGAATGTCCGCGGGAGTTTCGCGCGCTCCATCGCGGCAAGCGCCTTGGGGGATACGCCGAGGATGGCCAAGCCCGCTGGCAACATGAAGCCTTTTTGCGACCCCGCCACAGCAATATCTACACCCCATCCGGTCATATCAAACGGCATGGACCCGATGGATGAGACACCATCCACGAACAGGAGTGCCGGGTGTGCCGCAGCATCGAGGGCGCGCCGAACAGCCGCGATATCCGAGCGCACGCCAGTCGCGGTTTCGTTATGCGTTACGAGGACAGCCTGTATCGAATGGTCGCCGTCACGGCGCAACGCGGCCTCGATCTTGGCAAGTGGGGCGCCCTGCCCCCAAGGGACATCCAGCACCTGCACATCCAATCTGTGACGCTGACACATATCAATCCAGCGATGACTGAACATGCCATAGCGTGGCGCAAGGATCCGGTCCCCCGGAGAGAGGGTGTTCGTGATCGCTGCCTCCCAACCGCCGGTCCCGGTCGCAGGCAGGATGATCACCTCGCCCGCTTCCATGTTCAGGACGCGCCGAACACCTGCCAGCGCGGGTTTGAACATCTGCGCGAACCGGGGGGACCTGTGATCCAGTGTCGGAACATCACAGGCTTTGCGAATCTCTTCCGGAATGTTGGTCGGGCCAGGAATGAAAACAGGGTTCTGCATCGACATCGGGCTATCTCCTCCCATGATGCAGCATGATTGGCAGAAGTGATCTTTGCGTGCAATTTTTTTGAAATGTTTTTTTACAATACGAAAAAATATAGCTACCAATTGAATTGACTGTGTTTTATATTTTTCAGAGGGTGAAAGCCTTTTTCCAAAAGGACAGAAATCCGATGACCGAACCAAGATCGCGTGGCAGACCCCGTGCCTTTCACGACAAAACCGAGCAGAACACGGTCCAGTCTCTGGACCGCGCCTTATCGATACTGAATGTGCTTGCCCAAGGCACTGGGCACACGCTGACAGAGCTTGCAAATGCTTCCGGGCAAGCCCCTGCCACCGTGTATCGCGTTTTGTGCACCTTTCAGACACATGGGTTCGTGGAACTGGATCAGGACGCTCAGCGCTGGTATATTGGTGCAGGGGCATTTCGCACGGGATCGGCCTTCTTGCGGCGCACCAGACTTGCGGACCGCGCGCGCAGTGTCATGGAAAATCTGATGCGCGAAAGCGGCGAAACAGCCAATCTGGGGGTCGAGGACCGCGACGAGGTGCTGTTTCTGACGCAGGTCGAAACACATGAGGCGATCCGAGCATTCTTCCCGCCGGGGACGCGCAGTCCGATGCATGTTTCGGGCATCGGGAAGGCCTTGCTGGCCCATTATGATCCGGTGCGGCGACAGACGATCGCACATAGGGGACTGCCGGGGTTTACCCCCGCATCACTGACGGAATACCGGTGTCTGGAAGATGATCTGGTCCTTGTCCGCCAGCGCGGATATGCCATCGACAATGAAGAGCGCACCGAGGGGATGCGCTGCATCGCCGCGCCGATTTTCGACGCGCAGGGCGCAGCAGTGGCGGGGCTGTCGATCTCGGGGCCGGTCTTTCGTCTGTCGCTGGAGCGCGCCGAGGAGATGGGCG
>SKWJ01000296.1 GCA_007128995.1 Paracoccaceae bacterium | reverse complement strand
GTAACCGATCTTTATCTGATGGTTATTCCAATAGCGGCCAATATCGTTCGAGGCGTTCCAGTCGCTCGCGCGGGAAAAAAACGGCTTGAAAAATGACCCGGCACGCCGCGCCAGTTCGGCAATGACAAAGTCCTCGTCGCCGTCCGCGGAAAATTCCAGCACAAGATAGCCTCTTGTCGCGTCACTTCCTTCCAGCGCATGAAAACTGGCAAAATGCAGAAACGGTGTGCCTTCGCCATCAATTGCATCGCAAAATGCGGCAGATGCCGGGTTGCCGAGTGTTGCATCGATTTCGGCACGAAGGTCCTGCACTGCACCAATCGGAACGGGGGCGGCTATTGTGACCATGGATTGCATTGTCAGGCTTCCCTGTCTTGACGGTTCTCGGAGATACGGACGGGCAGGCTGTCCGAAAATGGTCCTGCCCAGTGCAAGGCGCCATTCGGTTTCGCACCCGCGTCAAGCAAGATGCCAATAAGGATCGGTATCTGTAATGCGTTTATGCTGCGCCCGGCGCAGGGGTGCAGCCCGGTGCCAAAGTGCAGATAGGGTGCCATTGGGCGGTCTGGCAACATGCGTTCGGGGTCGGGAAAGGCATCTGGATCCAGCATTGCTGCCTCGGTCCATCCGATCACCCGATCACCGGCCCTGACCTTCGTGCCACCCAGCGTCGTCTCTGCCGCGGCCTTGCGCAACAGGATTGGGTTGTGCGGCCAGCGCCGCAACGCATCAAGACACAGGCCATAGATATCCCGGCCTTGCCGCCAGTCTGCAATCAGGTGCGCGGCGAGCGCCTTGTCCTCTGCGACCACGCAGAAGATGCGGGCAAATGTTGACGCGGTCGTGTCGATACTGCCAACCAGCATGCCGCCAAGCGTCCGGCGCACACTGTCGTCATCCAACCTCCCTTGCCGAAGAAGATGGCCCATAAGGTCGTCACCGAGCGTATCTGTGTTTCGACGCCTTGCAATCTCGGCGGAAAACCAGTCATGCATCAGGGGCGCAGCGGCAAGGGCGCGCGCCTCGACCGCGCTGTCATTGCCCAGATTCAGGAATGTATGGGCGAAGATTGCGCGCACGGCATCTGCGAACAGGGCTTCATCTTCCGGCGCGATCCCGAACACGGCTTTTGCGGTCGCGGTGGCAACCGGGCGCGCATAATCCGCGATCGCGTCAAATCTGGGGTGTCCGGCCTCAAGGCGCTGCCGGGCTTCCGTCCGGATGCGCGTTTCAAGGGCTGCAAGGTCCATTTGCGCCAGCGCCGCATAAAGCGCTTCGCGTTCCCGGATCAGCGCGGCAGAGCGATCCATGCCAAGAATGAACGGTCCGCCGTTCACCGCTTCGATTCGTGCTGCATTGATCGGCGCGATCAGAAAATCCAGATCACGATGAAGCAGTTCCGATACATCCTTGTGGCGTGCCGCGATGATCGTGCTGCCAAATCGGAAAGGCCCGCCCTTGGCCCGAGAAAGCCGCACCCCGAACCGGGCCAGGAACGTTGTGAAAGCGCGGTTATCAAGCAGTCTTGTCAAAAATGTCGATACGCGCGGCGGGGTTTTTATGCGAGCATGCAGATCGTCCATCCTGCCTCCTTGTGTGGGACAGTGCCGTGTTGTGATTCAGTGAAAGTCTGACCTGACGTTTCCAGCCTTCAAACAGGAATTGTTTCGGTGCCGGCAGGGGCCTGATGCGGCGCGCAGGGCGCAGCAATATGCCCGCAGCGCAAGGGATATGACAGCGGTGCATTGTATGCTCCGGATGCCTTGGCTTGCAGTTCATCCTGCCCCCCGTGTCAGTGCGGTGTCATCGCTTTGACATTTGCGTGAGTAAAGCAGACTGGTGCCAATGTGTCTACGTCTGGTTGAATGGGGTCCGCAGCTTCGCGGTCCTGTCATCATCAGCTAAAGGGTCGCGCTGGGTGCGGGTTTGACTGACAGTATCGTTGCGCCTGTTTACGTTTCTTAAAGAAGGGTCTGTCATCTTTTTGGCATGTTCAGGAGTTTGTGTGCCTCATGACCCGTTGCCCGGATATCTGCCCCTGTTCTGTAATGCCGGAAAACGCCGCCTTGCCGGACCGGACGCTCTGTCAGGAAGCGCGCTTTTGTTCGGAAGATCCGCCGCGCTTTCCCGTCGGGGTGGTTTTGCTGGCAATCATCGCCGGGGGTGGAAGTGCTGTTGCGGCCCTCACCTCTGGAAAATCCTTGCTGGTCGCTTTGGGCGTTTATTCCGGTATCGGCGTGCTCACGATCGCTCTGATATGTCTCTGGGTGATCCTGATGGACGCTTTCGCTGACCGGCAAGAAAGATCGGCACGCTGAGGGTTTATCCACAGCGACGGTCGTGGCGATTCTGCGATCTTCGCTTAGCCGCCGGTATGGCTCATGTGACGGGATACCTGTCCATCAACGCGCTGCCGCGAATAGTCAAAATCATGTCCTTTGGGTTTGCGCGCAATCGCCGCCCGGATTGCGGTTTCCAGCACCGCATCATCCTGTGAGGCCCGCAGCGGGCTGCGCAAATCTGCCATATCTTCCTGTCCCAGACACATGAACAGATCCCCGGTGCAGGTCAGCCGGACTCGATTGCAGCTTTCACAGAAATTATGGGTCAGCGGCGTGATGAAGCCGATCTTCTGTCCGGTTTCTTCCAGCCGCACATAGCGTGCAGGCCCGCCCGTGCGCTCGGCCAGATCGACAAGCGTGAATTGCGACGCCAATCTTTCGCGCAGATCACTGAGCGCCCAGTATTGGTCAAGCCTGTCTTCATTGCCCAGATCCCCCATCGGCATCACTTCGATGAAGGTAAGATCCATATCCCGCGCAGCGCACCAGCTTTGCAGCGTGAACAGCTCATCTTCGTTAAACCCCTTCAGCGCGACCGCATTTATCTTGACGCGCAATCCAGCTTCCTGCGCAGCCTCGATCCCGTCAAGCACCTGCTTCAGCTTTCCCCAGCGCGTGATCTCGGCGAATTTGCGATCATCCAGCGTGTCGAGCGACACGTTGATCCGCCGCACCCCGCAATCTGCCAGATCGCGCGCAAACCGGCGAAGCTGGCTGCCATTCGTGGTCAGTGTCAGTTCTTTGAGCTGCCCGCTGTCCAGATGACGGGCCATGGCCTCGAAATAGGTCATGATCCCTTTGCGCACCAAAGGCTCTCCGCCGGTGATGCGCAGTTTCTGCACGCCGAGCCGGATAAAGCTCGTGCTGATCCGATCCAGCTCTTCAAGGGTCAGAAGCTCTTTCTTCGGCAGGAATGTCATGTTTTCGGCCATGCAGTAGACACAGCGAAAATCGCAGCGGTCCGTCACCGAGACGCGCAAGTAGGAGATGGGGCGGGCGAACGGATCGATCAAAGGTGCTGTCATGCGGTTAAACTAGCCATCACAATGAAATGCGGCAAGAGGGAAGAGCATTGCCGCGCGGGGGACAGGACGATAGTCTTATTCTCATGATGTTAAAGCACCCGCATATTTTTCTTCTCACAGCCCTGATGGCAATTTCAGGGTGCAGCTCCGTCGCCTCGTTTCTGCGCAGTTCAGATCGCGCACCCGAGAGCGCGGGCATTGATATATCCGCCCAAAGCCCAGACAGCACCACACCCAGACCTGCGCCGCGCGCTGGCAGCGTGCCCTTGGGCAGTGCCGGGTTGCGCCCGGAACAGCTGGATCAGACCAGCCCGGCCGAGCGTGCCGCCGCACTCGCGCCTTCGGGCGCTCAGGGTCAGCTTCTGGGGCAGACGCTCGCATCGCTGGGCAGTCCGGCAGATCCTGGGATCTGGTTGCGCACAGGGCTTGTCACACAGGTTGTTCAGGGCCGCATCGAAGTGATCGGCGGCGGCGGTAATCTTCGGGTGGAATTGCGCCCCTCGGGCAGCGCGCCGGGTGGGGGCAGTCAGTTGTCACTCGCTGCATTTTCGGCACTGGGGATACCCTTGACACAGTTGGTTGACCTGCGTGTTTTTGCGCAATAGCGATCACCGGGCCTGATCTGACGCGGCATTGAAAATGGCCCCACCGCCAATGGCAGCAGGGCCTTGCAAGATTTGCGTTTACGTGCGCGTCAGTTCCGGTCTTTGTCGACCATCTTCGAGGCACCGATCCACGGCATCATCGCGCGCAGCTTTTCGCCGACCTGTTCGATCTGATGCTCGTCATTGATGCGGCGCGTGGCCTTGAAGAAAGGCTGGCCGACTGCGTTTTCCTGCATGAAATCGCGCACGAATTTTCCGGTCTGGATGTCGGTCAGAACCTCTTTCATCCGCGCCTTGGTTTCTGCATAGGGCAGGATACGCGGCCCGCTGACATATTCACCGTATTCGGCAGTGTTCGAGATCGAGTAATTCATGTTGGCGATCCCGCCCTCATAAATCAGATCGACGATCAGCTTCACTTCATGCAGGCATTCGAAATAGGCCATTTCCGGCTCGTATCCGGCCTCGACCAGCGTTTCGAACCCCATGCGGATCAGTTCGACAAGACCACCGCACAAGACAGCCTGTTCCCCGAAAAGGTCAGTTTCGCATTCCTGACGGAAGTTCGTCTCGATAATCCCGGAGCGCCCACCACCGATGGCCGAGCAATAGCTGAGTCCGGTTTCCATGGCCTTGCCGCTCGCATCCTGATGCACAGCCACAAGGCAGGGCACGCCGCCCCCTTTGGTATATTCGCTGCGAACCGTGTGACCGGGTCCTTTGGGGGCCATCATGATCACATCGACGCCGGGTTTGGGTTCGATCAGGCCGAAATGGACATTCAGGCCATGCGCAAAAGCGATTGCCGCACCATCGCGCAGATTGTCATGAACATATTTCTTGTAGGTTTCTGCCTGCAATTCGTCGGGCATGGTGAACATGATCAGATCACACCATGCGGCGGCTTCGGCGATCCCCATCACTTTCAGGCCTTCGGCTTCGGCCTTCTTCGCAGAAGGTGATCCCTCGCGCAGGGCTACAACCAGGTTTTTCGCGCCCGAATCGCGCAGGTTCAGTGCATGTGCGTGGCCCTGGCTGCCATAGCCGAGGATTGCCACTTTCTTGTCCTTGATCAGGTTTACATCGCAATCGCGATCATAATAGACGCGCATGTCGTTTCTCCTCATTTGCGTAATATCCGGCATCATAGAGGAACAAACGGTAATTGCGTTTCATATCTCGCATATATTCCAGAAATATAGTAAAAAACATTCGCCTATTGTCAAATAACTGGAAATATCATGCGCATAGATGATGCAGATCGCCGCTTGCTGCGCCATGTCATGGCAACCCCAGAGGTCAGCATCCCTGATTTGGCTCAGGCGACCAATCTGACCGAGGCGACATGCTGGCGGCGTTTGGAACGGTTGCGCGCGGGCGCAATCCTGCGCGGGTATCGCGCTGTCATCGACTGGCGTGCACTTGGCTGGGCTGTGGAAGTCAGCCTGCGCATCACACTCGACAAGACCAATCCGCGGGCCTTCGATGATTTCATCGCAGCCGCGCGTCAGGTGCCCGAGGTTCTTGAGATCCAGACCTTTCTGGGCCGGGTTGATATCCGCCTGAATGTCATTGCCCGGGACATGGCGCATTATCAGCAAATCTACCGTGACCGGATCCTGACATTGCCGCATATCGCCGATCTGGAAGCGCTCATGCATCTGTCAGATATCAAGCAGACCGAAAGTCTGCCACTTTGAACGCCCTGTCCAGGCTGATCGACTTGCGCCGATCAGACCCGAAACCTTGCCACTGCGGAACACCCCATGATCGAGATTGATGCGACAGACCGGGCCATTTTGCGCGCCTTGACCGAAGATGCGCGCCTGAGCGCGAGTGCGCTGGGACGCAGGCTTGGCCTGAGCCAACCTGCAACTTGGCGGCGGATCAAGCGGTTGCGCGATGGCGGTGCCATCGCCCATACGCGGGCAGACCTTGATCTGGCGGCGCTGGGTTTTGGCGTGACAGTATTTCTCGGGATCAGCCTTGCGGCCAAGGGCCGTGTCAGCCTGTCGGATTTCGAGCGCGCCGTTTCCGCGATCCCCGAAGTCCAGACGGTTCAGCATGTTCTTGGCCTTTATGATTACCGCCTTCGGGTGGTGGCACGCGATCTGTCGGATTTCGAGCGCGTGCTTCGGCGGCGGATCATGACCCTGCCCGGTGTCGGCGCGGTTGATGCAAATGTGCTTCTCAGCGAAGAACGTCTGGCCGGGCCGCTGTGAGGCGTTGACCTCTCGGCACGCTTTGGGCAAGACAGGCGCATGCTGATTTACAAGATATTCCGCCGGCCCGAATGGGATGAACTCGTCGCCAAGGGTGAAACACTTGGCGCACCGGTCGACCATAGTGATGGCTACATTCACTTCTCGACGGCAC
The DNA here is from genome assembly GCA_007128995.1 of Paracoccaceae bacterium. GTDB lineage: Bacteria > Pseudomonadota > Alphaproteobacteria > Rhodobacterales > Rhodobacteraceae > Roseinatronobacter. The sequence goes on along the minus strand of SKWJ01000296.1, from coordinate 128 downwards.
AGCAGGTCATGGAAACTGCCGCCCGCCATTTTGCCCATGAACCCGATCTGGTTCTGGTCGCCTGCGATGTCGATGTGCTGGGGTCGGCGCTGAAATGGGAACCGTCGCGCGGTGGCGCGCTTTTCCCG
>SKWJ01000370.1 GCA_007128995.1 Paracoccaceae bacterium | reverse complement strand
GTTCAGTGAAAATCACGGCTGGGGAACAACTGCTTTGCCTGTTCGCGGGGGTGGCGGACAGATCGGGGCTGGCGCGTCGGAACCGGGCGGCGGGCTTCGTCGCTGCGCCCGCCCGTCGGGTCGATCACACCGCGCCCCAGCGCCCCCAGCAGATGCGAACAATCCTCGATCTGTTCAGCGATCACATGGATCACCGCCCCTTCGCGCTGGACCCGGCCTGTCACCCGCAGCAACCGCCCCCCGATCACGGCCCGGCGATGGGTCTCATAGATCTTCGGCCAGACCACCACATTGCTGACCCCTGTCTCATCCTCCAGCGTGATGAAGATCACCCCGGATGCCGTCCCCGGACGCTGGCGCGTGATCACCAGCCCGCAGACCGAAACCCGCCCCCGCGCCTGTGCAAGATCGTGATGCGGGCTCAGCCCGGTCATGCCGGGGCGCAGCAATTCCATCGGATGGGCGCGCAGCGAAAGCCGCAGCGTCAGATAATCCTCGACCACCGCCTCGCCCAGGGACATTGCAGGCAGGGTGACCGGCGCTTCCGCGATCCCCTCGCCATCCAGGCCGATATCGAACAACGGCAGGGGCTTGGGCGCCTTCAGCGCGCGCACGGCCCACAGCGCATCGCGCCGCGCCAGCCCCAGACAGGCCAGCGCATCCGATTCCGCCAGCCGCGTCAGCGTTGCCGGTCCCACGCCCGCGCGCCGCCACAGGCTTTCGACATCAGGATAGCCATTGGCCCGCGCCGCCACGATCCACATGGCATCCTCGCGGCGCAGCCCGCGCACCTGCCGAAAGCCCAGACGCAGCGCAAGGCGGCCATCAGCGCGACGCTCCAGCGTGCAATCCCACTGCGAATGGTTCACTGAGACCGGGCGCAGCTCGATCCCGTGATCGCGCGCATCGCGCACGATCTGGGCGGGGGCATAGAACCCCATCGGCTGACTGTTGAGAAGCGCGCAGGCAAAGGCCGCCGGGTGGTGGCATTTCAGCCAGGCAGAAGCATAGACCAGCAGCGCAAAGCTGGCAGCATGGCTTTCGGGAAAGCCATATTCGCCAAACCCCTCGATCTGGGCGAAACAGGCCTGCGCGAAATCGGGCGTATAGCCGCGCTCCAGCATCCCGGTGATGAAACGGTCGCGGAAACTGCCGATCGTGCCCATCCGCTTGAACGTGGCCAGAGAGCGGCGCAGGCGGTCTGCTTCCTCGGGGGTGAACCCGGCGGCGACAACAGCAATCTGCATCGCCTGTTCCTGAAACAGCGGCACGCCCAATGTCCGCTCCAGCACGCCGCGCAATTCGGGGCTGGGCAGATGCACGGCCTCTTTGCCTTGTCTGCGGCGGATATAGGGATGCACCATGCCACCCTGAATCGGGCCGGGGCGGACAATCGCGACCTCGATCACCAGATCGTAGAAAACCCGTGGCCGCATCCGGGGCAGGAAATTCATCTGGGCCCGGCTCTCGACCTGAAAGACTCCGATCGCATCGGCGCGGCAGAGCATGTCATATGTCGCCGGGTCCTCGCGCGGCAGGTTTTCAAGGCTGTATCGCGGCCCGCCCTGCTGCGCGATCAGATCAAAGCATTTGCGGATGCAGGTCAGCATGCCAAGGCTCAGGACATCCACCTTCAGAATACCCAGCGCATTGATATCATCCTTGTCCCATTCGATGACCGTGCGCCCCTCCATCGCGGCATTCTCGATCGGGCATAACGCGTCCAGCCGCCCCCGGGTGATGACAAAGCCCCCCACATGCTGGCTCAGATGGCGCGGAAAGCCGATAATCTCGGCAATCAGCGCCATGGTCAGGGCAAGGCGCGGCTCGGACGCATCCAGCCCCAGCTCGCGCAGCCGTTCGGGCGCGGGCGGGCCCGACCGCCAGCCCATGGACGAACTTGCCAAGGCCGAGATCATGTCGGCCGACAGGCCCATCACCTTGCCCACCTCGCGCACGGCTGCGCGCGACCGGAAATGAATGACCGTGGCCGTCAGCCCCGCCCGTTCACGCCCATAGCGTTCGTAAATATGCTGGATCACCTCTTCGCGGCGCTCATGCTCGAAATCCACGTCAATGTCGGGCGGTTCGCCACGGGCTTCGGACATGAATCGCTCGAACACCATCGAGATCGTGTCCGGCGGCACTTCGGTTATGCCCAGCGCATAGCAGATGACCGAATTGGCCGCCGAGCCGCGCCCCTGACACAGGATCCCGCGACCGCGGGCAAAGGCCACAATGTCATGAACCGTCAGAAAATAGGCGGCAAAGCCCAAAGCCTTGATGATGCGCAGCTCCTTTGCGACCTTCTCCACTGTCTCCAGTGGGGGCCCGCTTGGAAACCGCCGCCAGAGCCCGTCCTGCACCAACCGTTCCAGCCGCGCCTGCGCAGATTCGCCATCTGTCACCTCATCGGGGTATTCATAAGACAGCTCGTCCAGACTGAAGGCGCAGCGATCGGCAATTTCCAGCGTGCGGCGGATCGCAGCCGGGTAGCGCGCGAAGATCCGCGCCATTTCATGCGCGGGTTTCAGACGCGCTTCGGCATTGGGCAGCGCATGCAGCCCAAGCCCTTCAATCGTGCAGCCCCTGCGCAGACAGCTCAGCACATCCGCCAGCCGCCGCCGCCGCGCGTGGTGCATCAGCACATCGCCAAGCGCCACCAGAGGCAGGCCCAGCGCCCCGGAAAGCTGCGCGCGCGCGGCAAACCGTTCGGCGTCGCGGCCATCATAGCGCGGAGCGGCGCCAAGATAGCAATTTCCCGGCCAGCGCGCGGCCAGCGCCCGGATCTGGGCCAGATCGCTGGCGGCAGGGGTTTGTGGCGGCAGTGCGATCAGCACCATCGCCTCTGCCCCGGCCAGCAGATCGGCCTGCCGCAGATCGCACTGCCCCTTGACCGCGCGCCGCTTGCCCAGACTCAAAAGCCGCGACAGGCTGGCATAGCCTGTCCGGCACAGCGGCAGGGCCAGCCAGTCAACGGCACTGTCCTGCAGCACCAGCCGCGCCCCGATGATCAGCCGGGGCAACGCGCCCCCGGCCACGGCAAGCCCGGCCCCGCTATCGGTCTGGCGGCTGGATGTATCGGTCTGGCGATGCGAACGGATCGGCAGCGCCTCGGACCGGGCGCGGGCCAGTTCACGCAGCGCCACATGTGCCCGCACCACGCCCGCCAGCGAATTGCGATCCGTGATCGCGATCGCGGACAATCCCAGATCCACGGCGCGCGCAACCAGCTCCTCGGGGTGCGACGCACCGCGCAGGAAGGTGAAATTCGAAGTCACACAAAGCTCTGCATACCCTTGCGGGCCCATTCCAGACATGCGGTTCCTTCACGATCAAGACCAATGTTCTATATTTGTTCCTAATCGATTCGGGCAAGCCCTTTCATGGCAAATTTCCGGGGGAGCAGACGCCGCAGGTCGCTTTCGTCAGGGGGCAAACACTAGCTTGCGTCAGGCGTGACACCCCGACGGGGTGGGGTGCTCTTGCGCCGGAAGGTCAGGTAATGCGGGCGCCGCCCCTCGCGCAGGGCCTTTTGTTCATAGCGTGTCGACAGCCAGTCATCCCACGGCACCTCCCAGTCAGCGGGCGCAGGGGTCAGACAGTCGAACCCGGCAGGGGGCACCTGTTCCAAAGTCTGGCGCACATAATCGGGAATATCAGTCGCGACACGAAAGATCGCACCGGGCTTGAGAACCCGCGCCAGCGGGTCCAGATGCTCGGGTGTGACAAAGCGGCGGCGATGATGGCGCACCTTTGGCCAGGGGTCGGGATACAGCAGAAAGGCCCGCTCCAGACACTGATCCGGCAGCACGTCGAACAGGTCACGCACATCCCACGGATAAATGCGTAAATTGGCTACCCCGGCCTGCCGGATCTTGCCCAGCAGCATCGCCACCCCGTTGATATAGGGTTCGCATCCGACAAAGCCTGTCTCCGGGTGCAATCTGCACTGATGCACCAGATGCTCTCCGCCACCGAATCCCACTTCCAGCCAGAGCGGGCGGTCATCCCCGAAGAACGCGCGCGGCGCGACCGGGCGGCGCTCAGGGTTTTCAGACGGGCTGACCCCGACAGGCCGCAACGCATGCAGATCTTCCTGCAAATAGCGTTTTTGCGCAGGCCGCAGGGCCTTGCCCTTGAGTCGACCGTAGAAATTGCGACCCTCCGGGGGGGAAGACGGGTCCGACATGACAGCACTCCAGGTTGCGCGCGCGGGTATGCAGGCCACGGCGGCCCGCGTCAAGGCCGCCCCGAGAGAGCAGGGTTTACAACTGCGGCAAGGCTTGGCATGCTTAAAGGATTGAAGCCAGAGTTACCGCGCGAGATTGCGCGCCTCTGCAAATTCACACACCCCCCATGAAAGGATATCCCATCATGCAGGCTTCCGCCGGCAATACCGTCTGTTTTCATTATACCGGAACGTTAGAGGATGGCTCGGTCTTTGACAGTTCCGAAGGCCGCGATCCGCTGGAATTCGAACTTGGTTCAGGCACCATCATTCCCGGTCTGGACCGCGCCATCGCGGGCATGCGCGTGGGCGAGCAAAAGACCGTCACCATCCCCAGCGAGGAAGCCTATGGCGACTATCAGCCGCAGGCACGTCAGGACGTTCCGCGCGACCAGATCCCGCCCGAAATTCCGCTCGACAAGGGCGCCATGCTGCAAATGCAGACCCCCGATGGAAACGCCATTCCGGTCGTGGTGGCCGATGTCAGCGACGACACCGTCACGCTGGATGCCAATCATCCGCTTGCTGGCAAGGATCTGACCTTCGCAGTCGAGATCGTGTCCGTCAGCTGACATTGTTCCGGGACAGCCAGACAGGCTGTTCCGGGCCAAAACCACGACAGGGACAGGGCATCGGGGCATCTCCCGCGCTGTCCTGCGCGTCCGGACCCAGCCCCTCGATCTGCTGGCCAACGGGCGCAGCATCACGCCAGTTGACAAAGCTTCTCCTGAAGCCTGTTCAGGGTGAACGGCTTGCTCAGGCAATCATTGAAGCCTGCTTCCAGATAGGTTCGGACCTGATCCGGCATCGCATTTGCCGTCACCGCCACTGCGGGAACAGGCGCCATGCCAAGGCTGGCTTCGCGCTTGCGGATCTGCCGGATCAGCTCGACACCATCCATTTCCGGCATGTTGATGTCCAGCAGCAACAGATCGAAATTCTGTGTCGGAAGCAGCCGCAGGGCGCTTGCGGCGTCTTCGCACAGGGTTACATCCGCGCCCAGCTTGCGCAGCATCAAGTCCAGAATGCGCCGGTTCGCCGCCGAATCGTCAGTCACCAGAACTGTCCGCCCTTCCAGACCTGGACTGTCAGACCCTGACCGTTGTCGCGCGACCGTTGCAAGGGGCAGGGTGACGATGGCCGTCGTGCCCGCGCCCTCAGCGGATCTCAGTTCCAGATTGCCCTGCATGGAGTCGACCAGCCAGCGCGCAATGCTCAGCCCGACACCCTGTCCGCCAAACCGCCGCGCCATCCTGTCATCAAGCTGCTGGAACGGCTCGAAGGCGCGCGCGATCTGATCAGCCGCAATCCCGATCCCCGTATCCGACACAGTGATGACAATCTGGTCGCGGGCGGACAAATCCACCTCAACCTGCACGCGCCCGGCCAGCGTAAACTTCACTGCATTGGACAGCAAATGCCGCATAACCTGGCCCAGACGCGCGCCATCGCCGATGCGCGGCACCGAGACATCACCTGTCACCTGCAAGACCATCTGCAGCCCGCGGTTCTCGGCCAAGGCGCGATGCGGGCGCAGCACATCCTCCAGCACTGGCGCGATATCGAAGGGGCGGGGGTTCAGTTGCAGCGGACCATCTTCCATATGCGCCACATCCAGCGCATCGCCCAGCACCTCACCCAGCTCGGTCGTTGCCCTGCGGATATGATCCAGATGCTCGGCCCCGTCACCTATGCTGTCATCGCGCTCCAGCAGATCCGCCATGCCCAGAATCGCTGTCAGCGGCGTGCGCAATTCATGGCTGAGGGTTGCAAGAAATGCAGATTTTGCCTGGCTGGCCCTTTGCGCCTGATCGCGCGCTTCGGCAAGGGCGCTGACATCGCTGGCATAGCCGCGAAACCCGGCGAACCGGCCCTCGGCAGTCTGGAACGGCACTATCGAAACCTGCAGCGCGCGCAGGCTTCCATCAGGCAGCTTGAAACTCACCAGATCATTCAGCGGTTTCTGGTCGGCCTTTTGCAGCGCCACGCTCAGCGGGACCTTTTCTGATGGCGTGTCTTTCAGGCGCGCGCCCAGTGTATCGACATGTCGCCCAAGCACCTGGTCCGGCATGATCGCAAAGGCCTCGGTCATCCCTTCCGAAACATAGGACAGGCACAACCGTTCATCGAGTTCGAAAAACCAGACATCGCTCATGCGGGCAATATCGCTCAGCCGGTCCTGCACGCTGGTCATGTCCGCGCGCATTTCCATCATCCGGCTGATATTCTTGCACCCAATCACAAGAATCCGCG
>SKWJ01000231.1 GCA_007128995.1 Paracoccaceae bacterium | reverse complement strand
CTCGAAGATGACATGATCCAGCCCCGCCCCGCCGACGATCTCGACCTCGGCATTGATGCGGTACTGCCCGCCGCTTGCAAAACCGCGCACCATGATCTGGTCATCGCCCGCGCCTGTCTCGATGCGCAGCGGCGCGCTGTTGGCATTGACCTCAACCCGGTCGTTGCCTGCACCGGCGCGGATCAGCGTCGCATGCCCGACGCCGTTGGATAGCCAGCGCCCTGCCGCAGCGGTGGTTTCGGTTCCGGTCGGCGTGCCGCCGCCGAAGGGCGCTTCGAAAATCGGGCGAACCGCATGGAACTGCCCGATGACAATGTCGTTGTTCCCGTTGCCGGCATCCACGGCGGTAACGGTTGTCGTGTCGTCGAAGCGCAAAACGTCGTTGCCGTTACCAGTCAGGATTGCCACACCGCCATTCTGGTTGGCGTCATAGAGCACCCGTTCGGCGCTGGCGGCCGGCACGCCCGCAGAAAGGGCGGCGGCAGTGCCATGCAGCAGCGACAGGCTGCCCAGACGCGACAGCACGACGTCATCGCCTTCGGTGCCAAGAAACACCAGCCGGTCTGTCCCGCTTGATCCGCTGTCGCGCACTTCGATGTCATAGGACAGCGACCCAGGCGCAACCCCCTGCGAGCCGTGGGTCTGGATGGTGACGATATCCGAACCGGCACCGCCATCGACAAGCAGACTGTCGCCGCTGCGCTGATGCGGCATGCGCACGAAGGTCAACTGGTCGTTTCCAGCACCGCCAAGCACGGTCGTCGCGCCGCCCAGCCGGACCAGATCGCGCATCACCAACTGGTCGTCGCCCGCGCCCAGATCGATCCGGGTCTTCGCGGCCGCGATGTCGGCCTCGAATATCTGGACATCGTCGCGTCCGGCACCGGATTCGAGGATCAGCTGATCCTGTGCCCGGATCAGACCGCGTCCGATCTGTACCAGATCCTCGCCGGTGCCGGTTGCAAGCCGGATCGAGCCGGCGCTGCGCAGTTCGGCATCAATCAGCGAGACGATGTTCGCCCCGTCCCCGAGCAGGATGCTGGTTCCCCCTCGGCCGGACTGCAGGCGACCGGCATCCACCGTCAGCCGGGTCGCACCGGGGCCGGTCTTGCGGATCAGTAGCGAGCCTGCCGCCACCAGCGCGCCCGCCACATCGAGCCGGTCGAGAGCGCCATCGCCCACACCCAGATCGATGCGCAGGTTTCCGGCACTGCTTTCGACACCGCCATTCGCGGCCACGACAACATGGTCTGCGCCACCGCCGGTGTCGATGCTGGCATCGCCCGTGCTGCGGATCGGGGCGTTGATAACGATCTCGTCGTTGCCCGCACCGGTTTCGATGCGCGCCGTCGCGCCGGCGGTCACCGGCGCCTCGATCTCGATGCGCATCCGCCCCGGCCCGGTTGCGGTGACGATGAAGTCGGTCTGTGCATCGACATTTTCGGCAAGCCGCAGCAAGCCCTGACCGGCGGCGACCCGGCCGAGATCAAAGCGCGCCTCGCCCCCCTTTGCGGCGGCGCTGCGGTCAAGGCGAACCTCGTCGCGGCCGTCACCGGTGCGGATCACGATGGCCCCCCCGGCCACCAGCCGGTCGCGGAAACGGATCAGGTCATCGCCGGCGCCGGTCAACACGGTGATGTCGGTTCCGGCAATGACCGGGCCGAAGACGTCGATAATCGCCCCGTTGACGCCGCTTTGCAGGAACCGCACGAAGGTTGCCGCCTGCACGCTGCCGCCGATCTGCAACAGATCGCGGCCCGGCACACCACCCAGCAAGCTGTTCGACATCGACAGTTGCGGCGCACCACCAAGGTCGATGGTCACGCTGCCGCCAGTGCTGACAATGTCGCCGTCGATGGTAAAGCGGTTGGCGCCCGCCAGCGCGCGTATCGTGACCGAACCGCCTGCCATAGCCGATCCGGTCAGCGCGAAAACATCAGTTCCCGTGCCGGTGTTTACGGCCAGCGCGCCGCCGGCCTCGATGTTGCCATCGATCTCGATGCGGGTATCTGTGCTGCCCAAGGCGCGCAGCGAGATGCTGCCACCGGCGACCAAATCGCCCTTGAGGATGCGGAAACGCTGGTCGCGGTTCTGATCCCCTTCGCCAAGATCGACGGCGATGTTTCCGGTTTCGGCGCGCAGGTCGGTGGCAAGGCGGACAAGGTCGCTGCCGCCGCCAGTATTGATGCTAATGTTCCGCCCTGCGGTGACCGACCGATCGAAGACAAGATCGTCGGCACCTTCGCCGGTATTGATCGTCAAGTCGCGGCCAGCAGTCACCTCTCGCTCCACCGTGATCGCGAGCGGGGCGCTGCCCGCGGCGGTGATGCGGATATCGGTTCCGGCGGTCAGATCGCCGCCCGTGATCAATAGACTCTGGGCGGTGCGTTCTTCCTTCGAGCGACGGTCAGGCGCAAGGGCGCTGCCAAGATCTATCCGGATGCTGCCCTGCGTCGCCTCTAGCCCAGCGCGCGCGGTCACCCGGTCAAGCCCGTTGCCGGTGTCGATCAGAAGATCCCTTACCGCCTTGACCGGGGCCGAGAATGCGATGCTATCGGCACCGGCGCCGGTGATCAGCACCACATCGCGCCCCGCCGTGATCGGACTGTCGCCGATGGTGCGCATGTCGAAGACGCCGTTGTTGTCGCGGAATTCGACCTCGCGCGACCACAGACGCGTGTTGTCGAGGTTCAAGCGCCCGAGATCCACCTCGGCGCCGCTGCGTCCGACGAACTGGTAATATACCGGCCGGCCAGACAGATCGACGCGCACCACGTCACCCTGTTGAAGGATGAGCGTTCCGCTTGTCCTGTCGATCACTGCATCGGCCTGCGGCAGGCTGAGGATGACAACGTCAAGGCCAGCTGTGACCTTACCAGTGATCGACAACCTGTCCAATGCGTCGCGATCATCACCGAAATCCATCCGGAAGCTTCCAGTCGTGGCAGTAATATCACCCGTAACCAAAACCACGTCTGAACCGGCGCCGGTCCTGAAGTCCAAGTTGCGCCCGGCGGTGATATCGTCGTTGACACGGAAGCTGTCTCTTCCGGCATCCGAACGCATCAGGATGTCACGCCCGGCGGTAACCTGCCCGTCAAGCATCACGTTCAGGTCGGAGGCACCGCGGGCTGTGATCGTCACATCCGCGCCAGCCGAAATGCTGTTTCCGGCCAGTGTGAATTCCTGGGCAGTTCCCCGTGCGCCATCAGCCAGATCGACAAGGACCGAGCCCTCCGCCGCAGACATTCCGCGGGTGACATTGACCGTGTCGGTGCCGCTGCCGGTGCGGATGGTCAGGTCGCGCACGGACTCCACGCTGCCCTGCAGCACGATCCGGTCGTTGCCTGACCCCGTCCAGATCAGCAGGTCGCGCCCGGCATCCAGGGCCCCGCCGGATGTCTGCAGCAAATCGAGAATCCCGGAATTCGGGCGGAACGCGGTGACCGGCGTCCACTGCGCGGTGTTGGCGTAATTGGTTGTGGCAAGATCGACATTCGTGCCTGCCGCACCGCGCCACTCGAAGAAGGCTACCTCGCGGCCATCTTCAGCATCGACCCGCTCCACCCGGACGCGCGCGCCCGGGATCATCATCCGCAGGCCGTCGGTCGCGCGGTGCTCGGCCTGGGGCAGGTTGAACAGAAAGATATCCCGCTCCGATCGGATCGTGCCCGAAACTTCGATCTCGTTGCGCGCATCAGTGTCGTCGCCCATGTCGATCAGAACGTCGCCGGCGTCGCTATCGACAGTGCCTGCAATCTCGACCCGGTCCCGACCGCCGCCCATCAGGATGCGCACGCCGGCATGGCCCGCAATCGAGCCAGAGACGATCACGGTGTCGTTCTTGACCGCAGAGGTCACGATCAGCACCTCGCCCTCGCGTGAGACGAGCGCACCGGAAACCGTGACATCGCCGCCAAGCAGATCGGCGGCTCCGACATCGGTGAAGATGCGCAGGTCATTGAGCGCGGTCACGCTGGCGCCCGAGCGCACGACGACATTGTCGCCCGCCTCAAAGGTGATGCTGCCGCCCGTCGACTCGATGCTGACGTTACGGTCCACGACGATGTTGTCGTAGTTCTCGGCGCGGGTGTCAGTTGCACGGTATCGAATGTCGCCGCCTGCAACCACATTTGCGGTGAACAGGATGGGCGAGCTGGCGGTAACGTCGATGTCCCCCGCAGCCCGCATCGCGGTTTCGCCGCTTCCGACTGCGGTGACCTCTAGCGGCCCTTCATTGACCAGATAAGTCAACCCGTTCAGCGACCTGGCCTGCAGCTCGTTGATGACTGAACTGATCGGCCGGTTGCGTTCGCCGACATCGTTTTGGGCCGAGAGGAAAGCACTGCCGCCCAACACGTTCGGGCCGTTGTCGGGGGAACGGTTCAGGACCGAGCCGTTGATCGCGGTGATGAAGACAACGCTTCCCGCTTCGGCGCCGAGGATCTGCTCCAACTTTGCGCGTTCCGAGGCATTGCCGTTCACTGCCAGCACCGCCGTGAACTTAATACCGGGCGTGCGGCCGACGAGCTGCACCGTAGAGCCCACGACCTCGGCCTGCACCAGACGGCCCAGCGTTTCCGAGCCGATGATCGCTGCGGCAAGCCGCGCCGCCAGATCAGCCATGGCTTCGCCTGCGGCGACACTGATTTCCAGCGACTGACCGTCGATGGTGAGTTCCAGCACTTCGCCTGCCTCAAGACCGGACAGCCGGATTTCCGAAACCTGCGCCAAAGGCGGGCGGGCGCTGACCTGGTCGAGGCGGATGTCGCCCTTGGTCTCGATCAGATAGGTATCAAGGAGGCTGCTGGTCCGCAGCAGACCCGGGCTGGAAGCCGACATGCGGATATCGAGGTCGTTGCCCGCCTCGCCGATGGCGCCCGTACGCGCCGTGAGCGTGATGTTGTTGCCCAAGATATCTGTCCGCGGCAGCGTGGGCGTGCCTCTGTCATCGCTGTCGTCATAGAAGTCGCTGGTGTCGGTATCCACCGCGTCGAGGATCGACCCAGCCGCCGTCAGGGTGACATCGCCACCGGCGACGGCATGGCGCAAGGTCATGTCGCCGATTGCTTCGATCACGAATATATCGGCACCCGCCTGCAACGTTACCCAGCCCCGCCCGGCGGCAGAACCGTCACCGCGGGCCTCGATGTCGAAGGAGTTTGAGGCGCTGCCAATGCTGCCGGTCGCGAAAAGCCGGATATCATTGGCCTCGATATTGACGAAATCGGTGTTGATCGCATCGACGAGGTTGCCGCCGAGTGCGCGCAGATCGACATCGCCGGAGCGCGAGAAGATCGTCGCGACACGCATGTCGCCGCCGGTCTCGCCGATCCAGATGTCAAGCGTGGCGCGCGCGGTCACGTCTACGTCGCTGGCCCGCAGATCATACCAGATGCGCGAGGTCTTGGACCCGATCGCGCCGTCGCTGGCCTCGAGAACCAGCGCGCCGTCGCGCACAAGGATCACGTCACCGGGGTTGGCTGCATCGGCGGCATCGTTGCGCAGCGAGATGATGCTGCCCGAGGTCTTGATCCGCGCGGCCTGACCGGCATCGAGAAGCAGCAGGTTCATGTCCTGCTCGGACCCCAAGAAGATATCGCCACCGGCGACGGCCTCGATGGCACCGCTGACATCGACATTGAAATCGTCCTGCAGGCGGATTTGAACGACGAAGATATCGACGGGCGCTCGCAGATTGAGCGCGATGGCGGCCTCGTCCGCCGAAAGCCCGCCCTGCAGCGTCAGGCTGCGCCCGTCGGCGCTGATCGCCTCGATGACAAAGGGCGAAGCGCCGGTGTTGAGGTTGTCTGACGGCCGCAGCGCAGTCAGGTCAAAGCCGCTGGCCGTCGGGCTGGCATTGCTGATGACCAGTTTGTCGCCGGGGCGGAAGACTTCGTTAAAGTTGCCATTCGCGCCCTCAGCGATCGTAATCGTGCGTGACCCGGCATCGACGTTGACAAGAACGTCTACCTCGGGCCCCAGCGGATTGAGCGACACTGCCGACAGGTGGATGTCTTGCTTGAACTCCAGCACGGTGATGCCGTGATCGCCGTCGCTCTCGACCTGGATCGTGTCTGACGAGACTGCGGCGATTTTATAGAGCCGGCGTTCGGTGGCATTGGCGGTCACGCCTTCCACCTGCAGCGTGTCACCAACACTGAAGATAGTGCTCCAGTCTCTGCCGCCGGGTTGAGATTTGGTCAGCGTGTTGGCTTGAGGGTCGAAATCGACCGTTGCGGCGATCCTGTCGGTGGTCAGAAAGTCGATGTCCTGACGTTCTGCCGCCGCAAGCAGGATACGTTGTTCGGGGGTGATATCCCCGTACATGTTGATGAGTTCCTGCCCACCGGTCAGGCCGATACTGCCATGCACATCAAGCTTGAGGCTGCCTGCAACGATATTTGGATCCTCGATCAGAGTGCGGGTGTCGGTCACCGGCTGCAGCAGGCCGATGCCGTAGCCATAGATCAGTTCGTCGGCCGTCCAGACCTTGATCGAGGCATCGATGCG
>SKWJ01000407.1 GCA_007128995.1 Paracoccaceae bacterium | reverse complement strand
TTATGCCGATCTGGCCACGGATCTGTTTCTGGGGGGCGTTGACAGGTTGCGCTGAGCAGCACGTGCGCCGTGATGCAAGACGCCCGCCTTGGGGGGCGGGCGGCAGCGCATTTGCAGGCCGCGTCACCCTGAGAGCGCGCGGCGTGCCAGTGTCAGCGGTTTTCCGGGGTCAGCGGCGGATGCCCAGTTTGGCGATCAGGTCGCGGTAGCGGCCTTCATCCTTGCTTTTGAGGTAATCCAGCAGCTTGCGGCGGGTGGCCACCAGCGTCAGAAGGCCACGGCGCGAGTGGTTGTCCTTCTTGTGGGTCTTGAAATGCGCTGTCAGGTTCGAAATGCGCTTGGTCAGCACAGCGACCTGAACTTCGGGCGAACCTGTGTCGCCTTCCGTGCGGGCAAATTCGGCGATAAGGCGTGTCTTGTCTTCAACAGTGATCGACATCGGGATCTCCTTTGGCAGAATGTGAAGGCGCAGGCCGGGATGTCGTCCAGCAAGGCCGAGAGGCGCCAGTCAGACGCGCCCTGCCCCTTAGACCAGAATCACGCCCGAGAAAAGCCCAAAGCGCGGGGGTCTGTTGGCAGATTTGTTAATCCTTCTGGCCAATAGTCGGCTGGCAAGGATGCAATCAGGCGGAACGGAGACGCGCAATGGCAACATATCTGGGGCTGATGGGGGTCTTGGGCCTGAGCCTTGTCGTGCGGGGCCTGTCGCTGCGATTTGCGCGCATGCGAAGCGGTGACGGCGCTGGGCCAAGCGGCAACCCGCCTGTGGTGATCCTTGATTACAATGCCACGCGGGACCAGTTTGCGCTGCATTATGACCCGAACCGCACTGACCGGCCCGATATTTCGGTCAATCGCATGCCGGGTCATGCTGGGATGGCGGAAATCCGGTTGAACCGGCAGGTGATCGCCTATGTGACCAATGCCGCCGCCCTGCAGCAACAGGATATCGTGATGATCCCGGCGCCTTATTGTGCGCAGCTTTGAACCGGCCGCGATGATGCGCGCAGGCGCAGATGCGCAGCATGGCGAAAAGCTGTGCGGCCATCTGGACGGCAGACCCTATGTATAGGCAATCGCCAGCAGAACGACGCCAAGGCCCAGCCGATACAGAACATACGGCGTAAAGCTGACCGAGCGCAGCAGTTTCATCATGAAGACCAGTGCTGCCCATGCGGCAAAGAAGGAAATCAGGGCCGCAATCGCCCCGTCGCGGGCGGCCTGCCAGTCGGTCAGCCGCACGACATCCACTCCCATCAATGCCCCCGATGCGATGATCGTCGGGATCGACATGAGCATGGAGATTTTGGCAGCATCATGGCGCGCATATCCAAGCGCGCGCGCACCCGAAATCACAATCCCCGATCTTGATGTGCCGGGAATAAGCGCAATCGCCTGCCAAAGGCCCAGATAGAGGGCATGTTTCATGGTCCAGCCCTGCGCGGTGCGGGTCTGTTGCCCCATGCGGTCGGTTATATAAAGGACAATGCCGAAGAGGATCATCATCCAGCCGATGACGACAATCGAGCGCAGCATGTCCATGACGCCCAGCAGTTTGAACGCAAGCCCGAGGATCATGACCGGGATTGTGGCAATCAGAAGGCAGAGCGCGAGAAAGCCACCATGGGTTTCGATCCTGAAGCGGAAGAGTTCCGGCACACCACGCGCGGCATGTCCGACATCTTGCCGGAAGTACCAGCAGACAGCGAAAAGTGTTCCGATATGGACAGCAACATCCAGCACAAGCCCCTGATCATCCAGCGGGGTAAGCGCAGGCAGCAGGATCAGATGCCCGGAGGAAGAGACCGGCAGGAACTCTGTAACGCCCTGAATCACGGCCAGAAGAAAGATATGGAACAGTGTCATGTGCGCCCTCTCTGCTGCGCTGCGGACACTACGTCACAACGGAAAAATAGGAAAACGGATTTATAGGTCAGTAAAGCTGACTAAAAAATCGGGTAAATCGCGCCAATTTTTGCGGTTGTTTTGATTTTTTATGGTTTTAGGTCAGCAATTATGACTTTTCTTCTCAAACACCTCTCTGTAAATAACGCTTAACTTGTGGAGGATCCGCCATGGCCAAACAGCAAATGCTCCGTTTCGTACACACAGACCGTCAGATGCCGGACAAGCGTCCGCCTGACCTGCGCTCAGAAGATTTCAACGAGATCTATTCCGAATATGCGGCGGACAAGGCAGCCGAACAGGCCGGCCGGTGCAGCCAGTGCGGCGTGCCCTATTGCCAGACCCATTGTCCGCTGCACAACAATATTCCCGACTGGCTGATGATGACCGCGACCGGACGGTTGCAGGAAGCCTATGAACTGAGTCAGGCGACCAACACCTTTCCGGAAATCTGTGGCCGCATCTGCCCGCAAGACAGGTTGTGCGAAGGCAATTGCGTGATCGAGCAATCGGGCCATGGCACAGTGACCATCGGGTCGGTCGAGAAATACATCACCGACACGGCCTGGGAACAGGGCTGGGTCAAGCCGATCGCGCCCGAGGTGGAGCGGGGCGATTCGGTGGCGATCATCGGCGCTGGCCCCGGCGGGCTGGCTGCAGCGGATGTGCTGCGGCGCGCGGGTGTGCAGGTCACGGTCTATGACCGCTATGACCGGGCGGGCGGGCTGATGACCTATGGCATTCCCGGCTTCAAGCTGGAAAAGCCGGTTGTCATGCGCCGGATCGAGCAACTGGAACAGGGCGGTGTCGAATTCGTGCTGAACTGCACGGTGGGCGAGGATATCACCTTTGATGCGATTCGCGGAAAACACGACGCTGTTCTGATTGCCACCGGCGTCTACAAGGCGCGCGATCTGAGCGTCGCGAATGCCCAAGCGCCGGGGGTGGTGAAAGCTCTGGATTTCCTGACCGCGTCCAACCGCAAGAGCTTTGGCGACGAGGTTCCCGAATTCGACAATGGCGATCTGAATGCGCGGGGCAAACGCGTGGTCGTGATCGGCGGGGGTGATACGGCGATGGATTGCGTGCGCACTGCCGTGCGTCAGGGCGCAACTTCGGTACGCTGCCTCTATCGTCGGGACCGCGAGAACATGCCCGGATCGCGCCGTGAAACCCAGAATGCGGAGGAAGAGGGCGTCGAGTTCATCTGGCTGACCGCGCCATCGGGGTTTGTGACCGATGACGCAGGCAATCTGAGCGGTGTGCGTGTCCAGAAGATGCGGCTTGGCCAGCCTGATGCGACGGGACGCCGGGCGCCAGAGTTGATTGAGGGGGCGGATTACACCGAAGATGCCGAACTGGCCATCATGGCGCTGGGCTTCGAGGCCGAGGATCTGCCGACGCTTTGGGGTGTGCCCGAACTGACAGTGACGCGCTGGGGGACGATCAAGGCCCGGTTCAACACGCATGAGACCGAATTGAACGGTGTCTGGGCGGTGGGCGATATCGTGCGCGGTGCATCGCTGGTGGTCTGGGCCATTCGTGACGGGCGCGAGGCCGCTGCCTCGATCCTCGAATATCTGTCGGCGCCAGCGCGGGTTGCAGCCGAGTAATTCAGTCCTTGTTGATAGGGGAAAAACGCTATGACGAAGTATGATTCCGCCTGGGCTGCGCGCGAAGAGGCCCATCGCGCTTTTGTCGCCGAGCACGGCCTTTACAAGCCGGAAGACGAACATTCCTCTTGCGGGGTCGGGCTGGTTGTCTCGATTGATGGCACCCCATCGCGCAAGGTTGTCGAACATGGAATTGACGCGCTGAAAGCGATCTGGCACCGCGGCGCGGTCGATGCCGATGGCAAGACCGGCGATGGCGCGGGGATTCATGTGCAGATCCCGATACAGTTTTTCTATGACAAGATCCGCCGCACCGGGCATGAGCCGAAAATGGACCAGCTTATGGCTGTCGGTCAGGTCTTTCTGCCGCGCACCGATTTTGCCGCGCAGGAACGCTCGCGCACCATCGTCGAAAGCGAAGTGTTGCGGATGGGCCATGCGATCTATGGCTGGCGCCACGTCCCGGTCGATGTGTCGGTTCTGGGCGAAAAGGCCAATGCCACACGGCCCGAGATTGAACAGATCCTGATCCGCAATTCCAAGGGAACCGACGAGGAAACGTTTGAGCGCGAACTGTACGTGATCCGCCGCCGGATCGAAAAGGCCGTATCCGCTGCCGGGATCGCCGGGTTCTATATCTGCTCGCTGTCGTGCCGCAGCATCATCTACAAGGGCATGATGCTGGCCGAGCAGGTTGCGGAATTCTACCCTGACCTGAAGGATGACCGGTTTGAGAGCGCCTTTGCCATCTATCATCAGCGCTATTCGACCAACACCTTTCCGCAGTGGTGGCTTGCCCAGCCGTTCCGCATGCTGGCGCATAACGGCGAGATCAATACCCTGAAGGGAAATCTCAACTGGCTGAAAAGCCACGAGATTCGCATGGCCTCGGGCGCATTTGGCGAAATGGCCGAGGATATCAAGCCGATCGTCGCTTCAGGCGCGTCGGATTCGGCGGCGCTGGATTCGGTATTCGAGGTTCTGGTCCGGGCCGGGCGCAATGCGCCGATGGCGAAGACCATGCTGGTGCCGGAAGCCTGGTCCAAGCAGGCGGTAGAGATGCCGCAGGCCTGGCGCGACATGTATTCCTACTGCAATTCGGTCATGGAACCCTGGGATGGGCCGGCGGCGCTGGCCATGACTGACGGGCGCTGGGTCTGCGCGGGACTTGACCGCAACGGGCTGCGGCCAATGCGCTATGTCGTGACCGGGGACGGGCTGCTGATTGCCGGGTCCGAGGCAGGCATGGTCGTGGTGGATGAGCTGGCCGTGCGTGAAAAGGGTGCGCTGGGGCCGGGGCAGATGATCGCGGTCGATATGGCCAGCGGCAGCCTCTATCATGACACCGAAATCAAGGACAAGCTGGCGCAATCCCAGCCATTCGGTGCGTGGAACGACAAGATTGTCGATCTGAACGAAAAATTGCGCGATGTGCCGGAAACACGCGGCATGACCGCGCCAGAGTTGCGCCGTCGTCAGGTCGCCGCCGGGTATACGATCGAAGAGATCGAGCAGGTTCTGGCGCCCATGGCCGAGGATGGCAAGGAAATGGTCGCCTCGATGGGCGATGACACGCCGGCGGCCGTACTGTCGAAGATCTATCGCCCACTGTCGCATTATTTCCGGCAGAATTTCTCTCAGGTGACAAACCCGGCAATCGACAGTCTGCGCGAATACCGGGTGATGAGCCTGAACACGCGGTTCGGCAATCTGAAGAATGTGCTGGACGAAGACAGCAGCCAGACCGAAATTCTGGTTCTGGAAAGCCCGTTTGTCGCCAATGGCGAATTTGACGAGATGGTGCGCGAATTCGGTGAACAGGTTGCGTTCATTGATTGTACCTTCCCGGTCAGTGCCAGCGAAGATGCGCTGCGCGACGGGTTGGAACGTATCCGCGCCGAGGCCGAAGATGCTGTCCGCTCTGGCGCAGGGCATCTTGTGCTGACGGATGAGCATCAGAGCGCCGAAAAGGTTGCGATGCCGATGATCCTTGCCACCAGTGCCGTTCATAGCTGGCTGACACGCAAGGGGCTTCGGACCTTCTGTTCGCTGAATGCCCGGTCGGCCGAATGCATTGACCCGCATTATTTTGCGGTGCTGATCGGGTGCGGCGCAACCACAGTGAACGCGTATCTGGCGCAGGAAACCATCGCAGACCGGATCGACCGGGGCCTGATCGAGGGCAGCCTGATCGATGCGATGCGTCGCTACCGTGATGCGATCAATCTGGGTTTGCTGAAAATCATGTCGAAGATGGGCATTTCGGTGATCTCGTCCTATCGCGGTGGGCTGAATTTCGAGGCTGTGGGCCTGAGCCGCGCGCTGGTGGCCGAGTATTTCCCCGGCATGCAAAGCCGTATTTCGGGCATCGGTTTGCACGGTATCCAGATGAAGCTGGAAGAAGTGCATGAAAAAGGCTGGCGTCTGGGGCAGGATGTGTTGCCGATTGGGGGGTTCTACAAGGCGCGCCGCTCTGGTGAACAGCATGCCTGGCAGGCGACAAGCATGCATCTGTTGCAGCATGCCTGCACCACCTCCAGCTACGCGATATGGAAGCAGTATTCTGCGGCGATGCAGGCCAACCCGCCGATTCATCTGCGTGACCTGCTTGATATAAAGCCCTTGGGCAAGCCGATCCCGATCGAGGAAGTGGAATCGATCACCGCGATCCGCAAACGGTTCGTGACACCGGGGATGAGCCTTGGTGCGCTGTCGCCCGAAGCGCATATGACGCTGAATATCGCGATGAACCGTATTGGCGCGAAGTCGGATTCCGGCGAAGGGGGCGAAGACCCCGCCCATGCCCATCCGCTGCCGAACGGGGACAATCCCTGTGCCAAGATCAAGCAGGTTGCGTCGGGACGCTTTGGCGTGACGGCAGAGTATCTGAACGCGTGCGAAGAGCTGGAAATCAAAGTCGCGCAAGGGGCCAAGCCCGGCGAGGGCGGCCAGCTCCCCGGCTTCAAGGTGACGGTCGAGATCGCCCGGCTGCGCCACGCC